>JADFKX010000111.1 GCA_022564695.1 Chloroflexota bacterium
CAGTATATACTACAGCCAGCGGTTTTTCGACATGCGCACCGTCTCGCTGCCCACCATTCTGGTCGGCCTGACCATCGCCGCCTGCGCCGGCAGCGCCATCGCGCCCGGGCCCACCCCGACGCCGACGGCGGCGCCGACGCCGGTGACCACGCCCGTGCCCACGCCGGCATTCCTCGATCCCGCTGAGGTGCCTGTGCTCACCCTCCAGGACGTCTTCCCGCTGCGGGATCTCTCGACGCTGCGGCTCGATCCCTCGCGGCTGCGGACGCTGATCGCCACCGGCGACGTGATCCCCGCCCGCCACACGGACGTCATCATCCGCCAGCGGGGAAACGACTTTTTGTACCCGGTAGCGGCGACCAGGGAGATCACTTCGGACGCCGACCTGACGGTGGTCAACCTGGAGGCGCCGCTCATTGAGGGCTGTCCCTACCACGACTCCGGCTTCACCTTCTGCGGCCAGACCGGCTTCGTCGCTGCCCTGAAGGCCGCTGGCGTGGACGTAGTCACGCTGGAGAACAACCACATCCGCAACTACGGGTCCCAGGGCGTCGCCGAGACAGAAAGGACCCTGGCCGCCTCCGGTATCGACTTCGCCGACCGCGACACAGCGGCCGTAAGAGACGTGCGGGGCCTCAAGTTCGGCTTTCTCGCCTTCAACGGCTTGGGAGAGATGATAGACCGGGAGGCGATGACGGCCCAGATCGAGGCGCTGCGGTCGCAGGTAGACGTGGTCGTGGTTGCCTTTCACTGGGGCGCCGAGTACGTCTCGCTGCCTCAGACGGCGCCGGGGTTAGCTGAGGACGAGCCGGTGGAGGTGGCGCACGCGGCGGTGGACGCAGGCGCAGACCTCGTGATCGGCAACCACCCCCACTGGGTGCAGGCCGTCGAGCTGTACAAGGGTAAGTTCATCGCCTACGCCCACGGCAACTTCATCTTCGACCAGATGTGGTCGTACGAGACGCGGGTGGGCGTCATCGGCCGCTACACGTTCTACGACGATGTGCTGGTGCGGGTGGAGTTCATCCCAACGTTGATCGAAAACTACGCGCAGCCGGTGCCGATGGAGGAGGCAGAGGCGCGGGCCGTGCTGGAGGGGATGAAGACGGTCAGCGAGGAGCTGGCGCAGCTGCTGACGGTCACTCCTACCGCCCCTTGAACTGCGGCTCCCGCTTCTCCACGAACGCCCGCGGCCCCTCCCGCGCGTCCTCCGTGCTCTGGGCTATCGTCATCGCTCCCTGGGCCATCTCCAGCGCCTGGTCAACGCTGACGTCCAGCGAGCGGTAGACGAGCCGCTTGGCGAGCTGGATCGCCACGGCAGGGCCCTTCGCCAGCTTCAGCGCGTACTCGCGGGTGTGGGCCATAAGCTCGTCAGCGGGGACGACTTCGTTGACGTAGCCGATACGCAACGCCTCTTCGGCGTCGAACAGGCGGCCGCTCCAGATGAGGTCCAGCGCCCGCGCCACACCCACGATACGAGGCAGGTAGTAGCAGCCGCCGTCGCCGGGAATCAGGCCCATACGAACGTAGGTCATCCCGAACCTCGCCGTGTCCGCGGCGATGCGGACATCGCACATGGAGGCCATGTCCATCCCCGCACCCACCGCCGCCCCATTGACCGCCGCGATGTACGGCTTATCGAGCTGGGCGACGAGGCGGGGGATGCGCTGAACCGTATCGCGGAGGAGGTTGCGCGCCTCCGCCGGGGAGCGGCTCTGCGGCAGCAGCCCCTGGCCCTGGGCCTGCGCCTGCACGTCCATCCCGGTGCAGAAGCCGCGGCCCTCGGCGGTGAGGATGATCACCCTGGTCTCGGCGTCCAGGTGAGCGTCCTGGAGAGCGGCCAGCCACTCGTCCAGCATCTGGGGTGTGAAGGCGTTCATACGCTCCGGCCGGTTGAGGGTGATGGTCGCGATGCCTTCGCTCTTGTCGTATCGGATCTGTTCGAACTCCATGTCGCCTCCCATATCTACGCCTAGCTCATGACCAGGCCGCCGTCGACGCTGATCGCCTGGCCGGTGATGTAGTCGGCCTGAGGTGAGGCGAGATAGGCGACGACGGCGGCGATCTCGGCGGGGTCCGCCTGACGGCCGAGGGGGATGAACCGCTTCACGCCCTGCTTCACCATCTCGAACGGGATGCCCATACGCTCGCCGGTGCGGCGGAACGTCCCGTCCATCATGTCGGTGTCCGTGGAGCCGGGGCAGACCGCGTTCACGTTCACCCGGTGCGGCGCCAGCTCCTTCGCCAGCATCTGGGTAAGGCCGATAACACCGAACTTGGCGGGCGTATAGCCGCCGTACTGGGGCTGAGCCCGCCGCCCGGCCGAGGACGATACGTTCACGATCTTGCCGCCCTCGCCCCGCTCCACCAGGACCGCCGCCACCGCCTTGCAGCAGAGGTACACGCCGTTCAGGTTCACGTCCACCTCGCGCCGCCACTCCTCGTCATCCATCTCCCAGAGCGACCTTTTCCCCGATACGATGGCCAGCCCAGCGTTGCTCACCAGCACATCGATCCGCCCCAGCTCGGCCTGCGTGCGCTTCACCATGTCCCGTACCTGGGCGGCGTCGGTCACGTCCACGTCCAGCGCCAGCGCGCGGCGGTCGAGGCCCTCTATCTCCTCCGCGACGGACTCGACACCACGCCAGCCCGCCTCGCGTTCGGCCTGCGGGAACTCCTCCGTCGGCCGGCCTATCGCCGTTACCGCCACGTCGGCGCCCTCCTGGGCCAAACGTAACGCCACCGCTCGGCCGATGCCGCGCATGCGTCCGGCGCCGGTGACGATCGCCACCTTACCCTCCAGCCATCCCACTAGCCGCCCCCTCCCGCCACCTCCGGCTCCATCGCCCGCGAACGCCGCTCCGACATAAGCCAGATGACGATGCTGAGGAGGAGCGTCACCGCCATGAACGCCGCCAGGCCCAGGAACGCCGCCTGCGTGTCCCAGCGGTCGACGAGCGCCCCGGCGATGACGCCGCCGGTGCCGCCGAGGCCGAATCCGGCGAAGAAGGAGAAGCCGTAGCTGCGCCCCACCGCACCCTCCGGCGCATAGTCTGCTATCAGCCCCGTGAACACCGGCTGGTTGGCGAAGTAGAAGAATATGAACACGGAGGCTATCACCACCAGCAGAGCGCCGCTGACCATCCCCGTCAGCACCAACGCCGGCACGGCCATCACCGCCAGCACCGGCACCAACCGCTCCAGCCTTACCCGTTGGGAGAGCGCCCCACCCACCAGCTGGCCCACCGCCCCCATTAGAAGGGCCACGGTGGCGAAGGCGCCGCCCAGGTCCTTGTCCACCAGCTCCTCCAGGTGCTGCGGCAGGAAGGTTATCACCCCCCGATAGACGATGCCGCTGAGCACGAACGCCGCGTACACCAGCAGCAGAGGGATCACGAACCTACGGACCGGTCGCGGTGCGGGTTCGCCCGACCTCTCGGGCGTCTCGCTATCCGGCGTGAGCGTCTCGGCCTCTCCCTTCAACGGCAGTGTGGTGACCGATAGCACCACCGCCATCACCGCCGCCGCGCCGGCCAGGACGAAGAAGGCCAGCCGCCAGTCCACCGCTACCGCCAGACCTACGGCCAGAGCCGGCGCCAGCGCCTGGCCCAGGTTGCCCGCTACGCCGTGGAACCCCAGCGCCAGGCCGCGCTGCCGCACACCCTGCGCCATCAGCGATAGCCCAGCCGGGTGATAGAGGCCGATGCAGAACCCCAGCAGGGCCAGCGTCGCGGCCAGGAACCACTCGTTGGGCGACATGCCCACCAGGACCAGCGAGACGGCAGCGCCGACGAAGGCGTAGAGCAACACTCGCCGGGAGCCCAGCCGGTCGGTGAGGAAACCGGCGGGAATGGCGCTTCCCCCAAACGCCCAGGCGAAGACCGAGGCGATGGTGCCAAGCACCACGGCCCGCAACCCGAAGTCGTCCGCGATGCGGGTAAGGAGGACAGGATAGGTGAGCTCGATGACGTGGACGAGGGCGTGAGCGGAGGCGGTGTAAGTGATGAGGCGGCGTTCGGCGGCGTTCATGGGCGGTACCGCCGATTATAAGCCGCTCACACGGGCCGTCGCCAGAGCGGTAGATGCTTCAGCAGGTACTAGAGGAGGTCCTCCGCCAGCATCTCGTCTAGCGTGGCCTCAAACGCCTTCAGCGTACGGTCCACATCCTCGTCGGTGTGGACGCTGGAGACCAGCCCGGCGGTATAGCCCATGAGGTCCACGCCGTGGTTGAGCATCCCTTGCTTAAGCGCCAGCGCCGCCTTAGGGAACGTACGCGGAGGCGCCTTGCCGTTGCGGGCGGGCCACTCAATGCTCTCCTGCGGCCGCGGGCACTCCTTACCCAGCGACACGTGGAAGTAGGAAGCAAGCCCGTACACGCAGCCTTCCACGTCGCGGGAGGTGAGCGCCTGGTTCATCCCACTCACCAGCTGCTTGGTGACGGCTTCAGCGCGGGTGTGGAACTCGCCCGTTGCCACCAGCGATAGCATCGTGACACCAGCAGCCGCCGATAGGGGATTGGCGTTGAAGGTGCCCGGGTGCAACACCCGCTTCCGTCTGTTCCAGTCGGCGTCATCGCGGAACTCGATGAGCGACATAACGTCCGTCTTCCCGGCCACGGCGCCGCCGGGAAGCCCTCCGGCGAGTATCTTGGCCATCGTCGTCAAGTCGGGTGTCACGCCGTAGCGGGCCTGGGCGCCCCCCGGCGCGACGCGGAAGCCCGTCACCACCTCGTCGAAGATGAGGACGGTGTTGTGTCGCGCGGTCACATCACGCAGCTCCGTCAGGAAACCGTCCCGCAGGGGCAGACCGCCGAAGTGAGCGCCGGTGGGCTCCAGGATCACGACCGCCACGTCCCCCTCCGCCAGCCTGCTCTCAACCTGAGCGATGTCGTTCTGGGGCACGCTGATCGTGTTACTCAGCGTCGCCTCCGGGACGCCGGGCGACTGTGGCGTTTCCGGCTCCCCGTAACGAGTCCCCACAACGCTATCGTGCCAGCCGTGGAAGTGGTCATCAAACTTGAGCAGCTTGTCGCGCCCGGTGTAGGAACGAGCCAGGCGGATCGCCATCAGCGTCGCCTCTGTGCCGGAGCTAGTGAAGAGGACGGCTTCAGCGCTGGGTATCAACTTCTTGACCAGCCCGCCCCATTCCAGCTCCAGCTCATGGCTGGCGCCGTAGTGCGTGCCTTTGGCCGCCTGCTCCTGGACTGCCCTAGTGATGTCCGGATAGGCGTGGCCCAGAAACAGCGCGCCGTGCCCCATCACATAGTCCACGATCTCGTTACCGTCCACGTCCCACTTGCGGCTCCCCAGAGCGTGGTCGACATAAAGCGGAAACGGCGTCAGGTGGCGGATGTCGTGCGTGACCCCCGAAGGGAAAGTCTTCACCGCCTCCTGATGTAGCTTGGCCGAACGGGGATGAAGGCGACGGTAGACCTCCTGAATCGTGGTCACTCGATCTCCTCACGCGGCTGAGGCCGGGGCCGGAGGTAGGGAACGACCGGCATATCGCGCATCGATAGTAAGCCTACGGCGCGGCTTCGCGCGACGGCTGGGATACAGTTGGTCACGATGGCAGCGGTAGCCTGGTCCCCCTGGAGGCCCCCCGCAATGCGCACCTCAATCGGCGGCGTGCCGTCGATGTGAATAACGTCTCGCGGATCGTCAACTCCCAGGGACATCTCAAGATCGAGCCGTACCACTTCGCGCCCGGCCGAGAGACCACGTACGGACTGGCGGAGCCCGCGAACGTAGCCTCGCTCCACGGAAAAGTATTCGGTCTTATGATGCCCCTGTGCGATTACCGGCTCCAGCGTCTCCGCAACGTCATCCAGCCGCCAGCCCATGGTGTCAGCGATCATGAGGAGAGACTCCCGCAGCCCCACATGGCCGATAGTGCCATCGTTGGCGCCGCTCTGGAACCCCTCCACGCTCAGCCCCACACCCACCTTACGTTGGAGGTTCATCCGCCGCGTTCCCACGTCGACCACGCGCTCGATGCGGATCGAACGCACCTGCTGGCAGGCGGTAGCCAGCACCAGCGGCAGGAAGTCCATAACAAAGCCGGGATTTACACCCGTCCCCAACAGCCGCACCCCGGTCTCACGAGCGCGGCGGTCCAGCTTACGCGATATCTCCGGGTAGCGGGTCCAGGGGAACGCCAACTCCTCACAGCTGGAGATGACGCTCTTCTCGGCGGAGACGATGGACATGAGCTGAGGATAGACGGTGGTCAGCGCTGAACTGGTGCTATGGACTACTACGTCCGCGTAGACGTCCTTCAGCAACGGCTCCGCCTCATAGGCGACGGTAATGCCAAGAGTGCGACCGGCGTTCGCCGCCTCCCCAAGGTCAAGGCCCGCCTTGGACGGGTGGGCGTCAATTGCGCCCACTATCTCGATCTCCGGCCGGTTGAGGCAGAGCCGCACCACCTCGGCGCCTATAGCGCCGATCCCATAGTGTATGATCCGTATCCTCTCCTGCGTCACGTAAGGCTCCACATTCCAGGGCTTATCGGGCATCGGCTAAGAACTCCAGAGTCAACGAACCATTGCAGGGTAAACGAGCCCTTCCCTATATACGTTCCCCTCAATCGCCATTATCGCCGAAAGCAGGCCGTTCGCCAAGTTACGAACAT
>JADFKX010000112.1 GCA_022564695.1 Chloroflexota bacterium
GTACTGGTTGACAGGGGCAAGGCGGAGATCTTAGAGAACGGCCGCGGTTACCTTCATAGCCCCACCACCCTCTACCTCATCCCCTCCATCATTCGCCTCATCTACCTCATCCACAGGCCAAGACCTCAGGGCCGCCTCACCCGCCGTGACGTTTTCCTCCGCGACCGCTTTACCTGTCAGTATTGTGGCAAGCACACCAAGGACCTCACGCTAGATCACGTGTTGCCCCGGCACCGGGGCGGCGCCCATAACTGGCAGAACGTCGTAGCCGCCTGCAAGGCCTGCAACCACCGCAAGGCCGGCCGCACTCCCGAAGAGGCGCACATGCACCTCATACGCGACCCCTTCCGGCCGCCCTTCAGTTTCTTCCGAACCTTTTACCCTTACCTGGAAGACCAGGTTGAGTGGCGCAAATTCGTCCCCGGCTGGGAGGCAGACGAGGGGTTCGCCTAGGAGCCGCCGTCCTTCAGGACCCGGACGGCCGCGAGTTCCGCCTCGTCCAGGTGGAGGCGCCTCACTAGTGGATGTCCGCCCGTAGCTCAAACGGCCGCCGCTCACATCAACGACCGTGTCAGCCAGACTCGCCGGCGCGCAACGGCCTGCCGCCCGACCTGCTACAATCCGCTTGCCATGACCGAACAGCAGGACGAGCCTGAGATACTGCCGCCGGACGTCCGCACAGCCGCGACCGAGCTGATCTGGCGATGCGGCAATTGCGGCTACCAGCGGCCGCGTGCCGAGGGCCTGCCCGACCGCTGCCCCGACTGCGGCGCCCCCCGCGAAGAGTTCTACCTCGTCACCGAAGATTAATCCTCATCCCTGCGCGCTTAGGGACTACCCTGACACCTGCGACAGAAGTTCGTGATCCGCTGCCCCGCCGTGATCTCCGAGATGCGCGAACCGCAGCGGGGGCAAGCCTCGCCGCCCTTGCGGTGCACCCTCAGGTGATCGCGGTAGTGGCCGTCCGGCAGCCCATCGGCCTCCATCCGCTGCCTGACTATGGGCGTCGCCCACTCCATCACCGCCCGCACCGCCCGATAGAGCCCACCCAGCGCCTCATCGGACAGCTCCACCCGCTTGCGATAGGGATGGATGCCCGCTTCCCAGAGCACCTCATCGGCGTAGGCGTTGCCGATACCCGCCACGCACTGCTCCTTGGTCAGAACGCTCTTGATCTGGCCGCGATACTTCTTTAGCCGCTGCACGAACAGCTCCTCCGTCAGCTCCCGGCTCATGACATCCGGCCCCATCTCCGACCAGCGTGGTACCGCCGCCGACAGCTCACCCTCCTCACGGACCAGATACACCTTCCCCATCAAGCGCTGGTCAAAGTAGCGCAGCTCCATAGCATTGTCCAGCGCCAGCACAAACGCTGTCCTGGCACGTCGCTTCTTCCCCGGATCGCAGTACTGGAACCGGCCGGTGAGCATGGCGTGCACCACCATGAGCCGGCCACTGTGGAAGGGGAACAGCAGATACTTGCCCTGCCTGCGCACCTCGCCCAACGTCTCCCCGGTAAGCGCCTCCGTGAACTCCTCCTTTGGCGCACGCACCACTGTCGGGATCGTCACCTGCGCCTGAGTGACGCGCGCTCCGGGCACCTCTCGTTGAAGTAGGCGCGATAGCCCTCCAGGTCAGGGACCTCCGGCATCATCGCCTCCTACTGAGTTTCCCGGTAGCGAGGGTAGGAGCCCAGCACACGGAAGAATGAGCACTTCTCCCGCACTCGATCCAAACACTCCGCCAGCGTCTGCTCAGTGCGGTGGCCGTCCGCGTCTGCCAGGAAGATGTAGACGCCCAACCGCTCCTTGCTAGGCCGCGATTCGATCTTCGAGAGGCTGATGCCACGTTTGGAGAACTCCTCCAGAGCCGATACCAGCAGCCCCGGCCGGTCCTCCACGGCGAAGGCGAACGCTATCGACGTCTTGTCGTCGCCCGTGGGCGGATGGTCCTCGTCTGACAACACGACGAACCGTGTGAGGTTAGAGCTCCGATCCTGAATACCCTCCGATAGCACCTCCGCTCCATACAGCTCCGCCGCCCGCCGGTTGCCGATGGCCGCTGCGCCCTCCCGGCCCATCACCTTCTCAACCGCCGCTGCGGTAGACAGCGCCGCCTCCAGCGCCGCCTTGGGGAAACGCCGCTCTATGTATCCACGGCACTGGGCCAGCGCCTGTGGGATAGAGGAGATGACCTTCACATCGCTGGCTTTAGTGCCCGGCCCTGCCAGCAGCAAGTGCTCTATCGGCAGCACAATCTCGTTACGCAGCGACAGCCGCGCATTCTGGATGAGAACGTCCAGCGTCTCAGTGACCGAGCCCTCCAGGCTGTTCTCAATGGGTACCACCCCTTCATCCGCCATCCCGGAGTCAACAGCGGCGGCCACGGCGCTGATGCTGACGAAGGGGACGAGTTCAGCCTCGGGTTCGTACCGCAGGGCAGCCTCCTCGCTGAACGTCCCGGGTGGACCCAGGAAGGCGAGGCGGCGGCTCATCTCTTCTTGTCTTTCGGCCCTTTAGACCCACTAGCTGCCGCGGAGGTGAAGGCTGACCGAAGTGCGTCTTCGTTCTCCGTCCGCGTTACCGCTACTACTTCGTCGCCCCCCTGCATGACCGTGTCGGTGTTCGGAACCCTCGGTTCGCCCTCTTTGTCGATGACCAGAGCGACGATCGACTGCGGCGGCAGCAAGATATCGTCGATGCGCCTGCCGACTACGGCCGCGTTCATCGGCACCTTCACCTCGACGATCTCGAGGCCGCCGCCCTTAAGCCTAAGCAACGGTATGAGCGGATGCGTAGGGATCTCCTGCTCGATCTGGGCGAGGATGGCGGCGGTAGCGCTCACAGTGGTATCGATGCCCAGCTTCTTGAAGATCTCTTCGTTCTTCGGGTTATTTATGCGGGCCACCGCGCGCGGGACATTGAACTTCGCCTTCGCTACCTGGCAGGCGACGAGATTATCCTCATCGTCTCCCGTAACCGCGATAACCATTTCCGCGCGCCCGAAGCCGGCCATCTCCATGGTGGACGCCTCGCAGCCGTCACCCCACAGAGAGATGTCACCCAGCTCCTCTGCGATGCGATCTGCCTTGAGTTTATCCTTCTCGATGACCAGCACCTCGTGGCCCTCCTCAACCAACTCCTTGGCCAGGTAATAGCCCACCTTGCCACCGCCCACCACGATGATGTACATCTAATCGCTGCTCCCGCGGCTCACCGGCTCCCGCTCCAGCGCCTCCTTAAGCAGGCGCGCCCCCACCTTGGTAGGGCTAATAGTCTCAAGCCCCAGCTTGTGATACAACTCTTCCCTGATAGGATCGTATATTCGGCAGACCACACGCGGCACGCCGAAGATATGCTTCGCCATCTGGGCCGCCATCACGTTGCGGTTGTCGCCCTGAGTGACCACAACAAAGGCGTCCGCTTCGCCAACGCCTATTCGGGACAGCACCTCTTGATCGATGCCGTTACCTACGTGGCGCTGCCCCCCAAACCCCGCTGGGAGGCGCCGAAATGCGTCCGGGTCTAGGTCAAGGATGGTTACCTCCTGGCCTTCCCGATCTAGCATGGATGCAAGTTCCGCTCCCACACGACCGCAGCCCATGATCACAACCTTCATTTGCTGGGACTCTCTGCCGCAGACCGGCAGATGATCACCTGGCAGTGGGCGTTCCTCAGTATGTACTGTACGGTGGTTCCCATCTGGAACTCGCCCAGGGGCCGTTTGTACTCCATGCCCGCCAGGATGCCATCTACGCCCCGCTCGATAGCCTCATCCACTATGGCGTGCCCAGCGTCGCGGGCCTGTAGGATCTCACTCGTGATCTCAAAGTTCAAGGAGTCGGCCACCTGCTCCGCTCGCGCCAGGATCTCCTCGCCCTCCTCGGCTTCAGCGCTGAGATCGGCATCAAACGGCAGCGTCCTCGCCACCTCTACCACGTACACCGCGTACACCGTCCCCTTGTTGTGCTTAGCCAGAAAGCACGCCAGAGCCAATGCGTCCATACTGGCCTGGGAGCCATCCACCGGCACCAGTATCTCCCTTATCTGAATTGTATTGAAGTCCAACGCTAGATCAACTTCCTCGCAAGCTCCCAGAGCCGTCAACGTATTATATCCACGCCCATAGGCCCAATCAACAGATAAGGGAGGCCTCCTTGGCTGAGGCCTCCCTTATTCCAATCACTATGAGCCTGCCTGCCGAACGGTTTATCCGTCAGACGGTCGTGCCGGTTCCGCCCTCCTCACCGCCACCCGACCGCCGCGGCCAAAACAGCCGCCAGGCCGCCAGCGCCACCAGCGCCGGGATGGCCAGCCAGGCCAGCACCACGCCGCCCACGATGGCCATCGATCCCAGCGCTACCATCGCGTCCTGCGATCCCTCCCAGGCCACATCCCACGCCTCCGCCGCCCAGCCTTGCCCACCGTCCGGCTCCTCCGCCGGCGCCACAGGCAGCGTTAACTGAACGGTGATCGTCGCCAGGTCCGTCAGGCTGTCCAGCAGGTTAATGCGTCCCTGCACCTGCTCAATCTCCAACCGAACCGAATTGATCCTGTCCTGTACGATCAGGATGTCAGATATCTCCTCCGCCTTCGTGAGCAGCTCCAGGTAACCGGCCTCAGTCGCCTCCAGATTGCGCAGACGCGCCTGTAGGTCCGTGTACTCCTCCGTCACCTCAGAGGCCTCACTGATCTCCGACCTCACCTCCTCAGCGATCCCCCTGAGCTGGCTCATCACACTCGCGTAGACCTCCGCCGGCACTCGAATCGTCACCGTCGCTGTCTGCGTCCGCCGAGGCGCCAAACCATCCTCCTCCCCCAACTCGGAGGGCTCCTCGATAAACACGCTCGACCGCGATACGAAGCCGCCGGCCGCCACAGCGATGCTCTCAATTTCCTGCACCGCCCCGCCCACGGCCTCAACCTCCAGCTCCAGCGTCGCCGTGCGGATGATCTTCCGATCCAACTGTTGCGGCAGGGTTAAGCCGCCGCCTTCGCCGCCAATGCTCGGACCCTGCGCGCTAGTAGCCGACGCGTCAAACGCCCTGCTCTCATCGTTGGCGAGCGTGGACGCGTCTCCATCGATCAGCGTATTTCCGACATCGGGCTCTACTGGGGCTTCAAAGCCACCGTCACCGGATAACTGCTCGCTGCCGCAGGCGGCAACAAACACCGCCACCATAACCATCGCCACCGCAAACAAACCGATCCTCTTCTTCATGGTTCACCTCCGTGTCAGAGTCTTTCCCTTTAGACGGATGCGAGACCGAGAATGTTCCCTATGTTAGCTGGAGAATTGAAGGCCGCACGCGCCCGTCTTCGATCTCCAGATACCCGACGGTGCCCAGGCAGAGGCTGCGGTGATTGGGGAAGGTGGGGCTGCCGGGGTTGACGATGAGCACGCCCTTCACCGTTGTGATCTCCGCCGCATGCGTGCTGCCCCGCACGATAACGCTGACCGGGCCGCCGAAGAAGTGCTGCATCAACCCCTCCAGCGTCCGTTGCGGCGGCGACTCCGGCAGGGGAAAGTCGTGTACCAACCCGATGCGCAGCGGCTGTCCCTGCGGACCGTCTAGCGTCAGCACCCGCGACTCCCTCAGCCGCGGGTCCGTGGGCGGCTCCGTCCGTTCCCAGCCACCGTAGTCACCGTTGCCGCTCACCGCCATCACCGGCGCCAGCTCCTCCAGCCAATCCAGGACGATAGTATCGTGCAGGTCACCGGCGTGCATGATCAGGTCTACGCCACGCAGGGCATCGTACACCTGCGGCCACAGATCGGGGCTGGCCGTGGGGATGTGTGTGTCAGAGATCAGCCCGATGCGCATAGTACGGATATAGTACACCAGGCGCTCAGCCGGGACGGAAGACTTCCGGCTGCCCTACGGCGTGCAGGTCATGTTGAATACCGGGATGTACATCATGACGTCCGCCAGGGTGATGCCCCCACTGGCGTTCAGGTCATACCGGGGGTCATAGGGCAGGCCGGGAGCGAACGTGTTGAACACCGGAATGAAACCGATCACGTCCCCAAGGGCGGCCCGCTGGTCATCGTTGAAGTCGAACGGCCAGGCGTCCGGCGGGCCCTCGTCGTTGGCGGTGTTGGTGACGGCGCAGGCGGCCTGCGGATCAGTGCCCGCGAATGCCTCGTCCGCAGTTGCGAACCCGTCGCAGTCGGGATCGCTGCCATCAAGCGTGACCGGCCAGGGCGGCAACGACTGGTCGGAGTTCGGCCAGGCCGGGCAGTTGTCGCAGGCGTTGATCACGCCGTCGCCATCCGTGTTGGGTTGGCCGGGGTTAGCCAGAGATGAGCAGAAGTCCACCCTGTCGACGATTAGCCCGTAGCGGCGGTCCGACTGGAATACGTAGGTGTCGGATTCAATCACAGCCAGTCGCACGGCCCACGCTCCTTCAGAGGCGCCGTCGGTGGGCTCCGTCTGAGCCTGGTGGTAGATCGGCCTCCCGACGAAACCTGTGCTATCGAAGTCGAAGGCCTGCAGACCGGCCTTGTACCAGCCCACGTACAGCCGCTCCCCGCTCACCAGCAGGTTGTGGGCCGGTAGTACGAACGGTACATCCGCCAACCCGCCACCCCCGAGCTCGATCCCGTCGACATAGGCAGGCGTTGACGC
>JADFKX010000113.1 GCA_022564695.1 Chloroflexota bacterium
CTGTTATTTCGGAATGCGCCAGTCCAGATGTGCTGGCACGGCGCGGGGCCGGCCAACTGGCGAATGCGCAGGTGCTTTGGACGGGGTCGAACCCCAACAAGGGTTTAGGGGTCTTTGCCTTCAACGGGTTCAAAATTGCGCGCCACGCTCCGTTTCATCCCACGCTCCGCCACATCCTTCCGGTGAATGTCACCGGGCCAAGAAGTTTCAGCCTGCTCGCGGTTTGGGCCCAGAACGCCAGTGCTGGGATTTCGCGCAAGCATCAGCTCGGCCCGCCATGCATTTCTTGATCGTCAGGCTACGATTGCCGCCATATCCTTGCGTCGTGAGCCAGTAGCTCATCCGGCGCCGATTCATCCACCACGGAGCGGCCCCCTGTTGAGCGAAGAACCGTGGAGATCCTGAAGCGAATCGCATCGCCCCGTTTTCCAGCCATTCCTGGATCTTCGGGCCGGCCAACCCGAAGCGTGCGTACGGCCGGCAAGCCGCCAGGAAGTTGGACCGGTCAGGATCCCTGCGTGAGAGGTCTTCCCAACTCGCGAGACTCCGCGTGAGCGTCGGTACGAAGTCGGTACCATCGACGACTCTCACCTGGAGGCAATACGGCTGTCCCTCGTAACTCCCGACGTACGTCTCCTTGGGGTCCCTCGCACGTCGCAGATCGGCCAAATCAGGGAGTCCGGCGTGCTGGAACGGTTGATAGAAATACCCCAACGTGACACGCGTATCACGGCGGTCGAGTGCGTCGACCTCACGTCGCACGTATTCGTGAAACGCCTGTCGGATCTCGTCTTGCAGGTCCTCATGGCCCTGCTGGATTCGCTGCTCGATCAGCGCGTCCACCGCCGTATCCACTCTCGAGACGAAAAATGACGCTACGCCGGCGATGTCTTTGATGGGCTGGCCAGCCTCCAGCCGCCGCTCCAGACCAGCAATGTAGGCCAGCGCGGCCTGCTCGTACGCCTTCACGTCGAATAGTAACGTCACGTTGACGTTGACGCCCCGAGCCGTTAGCTCCTCGATCGCCGGTACACCTTCCGGCGTGCCGGGGACCTTGATCATCACGTTGGGGCGCCCGAGTTCGGTGAAGAGGCTGACTCCCTCCCGGATCGTGCCCTCTGTGTCTTGTGCCAGGTTCGGCGACACCTCTAGGCTGACGAACCCGTCGCCGCCCTTCCTGTCGTCGTAGACCGGGCGGAGGACATCGGCTGCCATCCCAATGTCCTCGATCGCCAGGCGTAGGAAGATCGCCTTCGGGTCGCGTTCGCCACCCTCGACGAGGGAGCGGAGGGCGTCATCGTAGTCAGTCGAGCCTGAGATGGCTTTGTTCAAAATGGTGGGGTTCGAGGTTACGCCAGAGACGGCGTACTCGTCGATCAATCGCTGCAGGCCGCCGGAGGTGATGAGGCCTCTACGGATGTAGTCGAGCCAGGGGCTCTGGCCGAAGGATCTGAGCCGAAACAACGGGTTCATTTACCCTCCTTCTCCATCTCCAGGGCCATGTTTAGGCTGTTCATCACAAAAGGTCCCGCGCCTTCGACGCCACCGCCTCGGCAGTAAACCCGAGCTTCTCGAGCACCACGTTTCCCGGCGCCGACGCTCCGAATCGGTCCAGCGTGACCGTAGCATCTACCCATTCGCGCCAGCCCATCGGCGAGGCAGCCTCCACGGCGAGCCGGGGGAGGCCCGGCGGCAGCACCTCGTCGCGGTAGGTCTGCGGCTGCTGTCGGAACAGCTCCCAGGAGGGCATGGATACCACGCGGACCGAGACCCCCTCCTTGGACAGCACATCGCGGGCGGCGAGGCAGAGCGATACCTCGGACCCCGTCCCGATGAGCACCACCCGGTCGCCGTCAGCGGCGACGTAGGCCCCCTTCGAGACGCCGCCAGCGGGTGGTTCCAGCACCGGCAGCTTCTGACGGGAGAGGGCAAGCAGTGTGGGACCGTCGCTACGCTCCAGCGCCACTCTCCAGGCGGCGGCGGTCTCGTTGGCGTCCGCAGGGCGCAGCACCACAAGGTTCGGTATCGCCCTCAGGCCTGCCAGCTGCTCCACCGGCTGGTGGGTGGGGCCGTCCTCTCCCATGCCGATGGAGTCGTGCGTGTAGTCGGGGCTTGTTGGTCCCATCTATGCCCCTAGCGTGCCCCCGCGATCAGGGACTTGAGATTCTCCCAGGTCCACTGGTAAATCTTGTCCGAGGACAGGGCTGACGTTGGCTTCACTCAAGTCTTGTCCTTGCGACCCCATAGAAGGAAGTAGGGCTGCTCATCCTCACGAGCAATCGTCAGTTCGGCGCTGACTCCGGTAGCCGCGTCGGTGTGCTGCCCGCATATCACGATTACCTGACCCACCTGCCGTATGCGGCTCCGAACCTTCTCCTTCCAATCGCCAATCAGCGGCTCCTTCAGTGACCAATCGGCGATGTCGAAAGGCGAATCAGAATTGCGTGATTGGCCCACCAGTAGGTTCCTGAGATCCTCGTCGTGATCGAAATCGAAGCTGATAAAGGTTCTCACCTTCGCCATCTCATCTGCCCCTTCCCGTCGAAATCCCGCCAGAAACTGCTGGGCTCTCTGGACGAATGCGACCCCCCTAACTCGCGGAATGATGCTGGCTCAATTGTAGCGCATGGCGACCATGCTCGGTGCCCAGCAAGCCCGTACCGTTGAAGGGCACCGCGCTCCGTGATAACTTATTCCCGTCTGGAGGCAAAGGGCTAAGACGGGGGTTCAGCGAGCCAAAATCGGGCTTCTGAACTAGAGTTTATATCTATTGGAGCGGGCGACGGGGATCGAACCCGTGGCCCTCTGCTTGGGAAGCAGATGCTCTACCACTGAGCTACGCCCGCTCCGGGCGGGCCCACCAGGGACCCAGCGTATTCGATTTTAGGGATTGCGTAGCGGCGGTGTCAACGGAGCCGGTCACCCGGCGAGAGCTGGCCTCAGATAACCATCGGCATAAGCAGTGACTCACTCCCCGTTGACTGCGCTAACAAGCTCCGCCAGGCGTCCCAGCGTTATCAGGCGCTCACGCAAGCCTTCCCCCTCGGGCTCCACCCGTAGCGTGTTCACACCGGCATCCCGATAGGCGCGGATGCGATCCTTCACCATCGCCTCTGTCCCAAGGAGATTAGTCTTAAGAACCATCTCATCCGGGATGCGAGCCGCCGCCTCCTCCCGTCTACCGTCGAGCCAGAGGTCCTGGACCTCGATGCCGATCTCCTCATATCCAGCTCGCCTGAATGCGGCGTTGTAGAAATTGTGCGCCCGTGACCCCATCGCACCAAGCGTGAAGGCCAGGCCGGGCTTGCGGCGAGGAATCAGCTGGTCGAGATCGTCTGAGAATGCGACAACACCACCCGCCTGGAGATCGATCTCCGTGAGCGAACGGCCGGCGCGTCTGGCGCCTGCGCCGATGTGATCGAAGAATACATCCGCGTGTTCCGGCATGAAGGACGTCCCGAGCCAGCCATCTGCCAGCTCACCGGTCATCTCAAGGCTCTTCGGGCCCAGCGTGGCCAGGTAAATCGGAACGTGCGGCATCGGCTGCGCCCCGGAGCGAAGCGCCTTGCCTTCACCGCCGGGCAAAGGCAACTCGTAGACCTTCCCCTTATAGCGAAGCCGCTCCCCGCTGGCCGCCAGGCGAACGATCTCAATAATCTCCCTCATCCTCTGCAGCGGCCGCTCGAAGCGGATACCATGCCAGCCCTCGATCACCTGCGGCCCGCTCACCCCCAGCCCCAACAGAAAGCGATCGCCCGACAGCGATGAGAGGCTCATCGCCGTCATCGCCACCAGCGCCGGTGTGCGGGTGCCGGCCTGCATTATTCCGGAGCCCAGGCGGATGCGAGACGTCTTCGCCGCTAGATAAGCCAGGGGCGTTACGGCGTCATACCCCCACGCCTCCGCTGACCAGATGCTGTCAACACCCAGCCGTTCTGCCTCAACCACGTAAGTGGTCGCCTCATCCCACTTTTCTCTGACCAGCCCAAGCGCAATCGATATCTTCATCGTCCTCCTCGTGGCTACTCCTCCCGCCACCCCACCTCAAACAGCCGATTCGAACCCCAGAAGTCCCCTAGCTCCACCTGGGGCCCGCCGCCGCCGACCAGTGTATCCGATTTAAGGGTCACGCAGCGGCGGTGTCAGCGGCGCTGGTCGCCCAGCGGGAGCTGGCCCAGATGAACATCAGCGCAACCAGCATCACGGCAAAGCCCAGCACCGTCAGCGCCAGGTAGTTGCTTATGGGCACCCACATAGCCTCCACGCCCAACTCCAGCAGGCCGTAGACGAACGGGTCGGCCTCTTCCTGGGCAGTCCGAAAGGCGAAGCGAACGCCCACAGCCGCAGCCAGCAACGGAAGCGCCGCCGCTATCGTTGCCGCGCTGAGGGCGACCAGCCGCCCCCATGATCGGACCGACGCCACCAGCAGCGCCGCCAGCGCCACCGAAAGCAAGCCCAGCACGACCACCGCGATCACCAGACGGTCATGGTTCTTGTCCGTTATCAGCCCCAGGCCGCGCTCCAGAGCGCCGGAAACTGAGATCGTCTCTATCCGCTGATCACCGTCAGCGTCCGCGCCCGCCCAGGCCGACATCCCATCCCGGTAGAGCGTGGCCCCCGCCTCACTCAGGATACGCTCTCGCAGCGCCATCCCCTCCAGCAAGAGAGCTTCGTCGCTAGGAATGTCCACCGCAATCGGAAAATCGGGCACGCGCACTGGATCCGCGTCTCCCTCCCGCGCCTCCGCTTCCAGAGCCACTTGTAGATCGGGCAGGATCGCATCTATGTTTGTGCTCACAGCGACGCTCCTGCGAAGGATGCGCTCGCCAAGGCTCTGCGAGCTGAGCTGAACGGCAGTGACGGCCAGGAATAGAAGCGTAAGCATCACCGCCAGGGAAGCGCCGATCAGCCATTGAGAGGCGGCCAGAAGCAGCGGCTTTAGCGTGATACCGTTATCGGCGGACGGCGCGGTCACGGCGCCTCCACCACTACCGTCCCGGCCAAGTGATCGTGGAGAGCACGCCGCTCGCGGTCGAACAGGGCGATGACCAGGCCCAGGAACAGCGGCGCCACCGAAGCCGAGTAGCCCAGCAGGCGCAGGACGGACCGGCCTCGGGATACCCGCCCGCCGCTGTGTGTGAGAAGTTTGATGTGCACGGCCATCATGCCTACGGTCTGACCACGCCAGCTCCAGAGGAGCACGAAGTATAAGGGAACAAACACGAAGAGATAGGCCACGATGATGGCTGCAGTCACGTAGAGCGCCTGGTCCGAAAGGTCACCATCGTTGATGCGGCTGTCCAGCACGAGATAGCCGCCGCCGGCCGCCGCAAACAGCATCCCGAAGGAGCTGATGACCAGGATATCCAGGATAAAAGCCACAATGCGGATTTGTAGGCCGGCGTAAGCAAGGGGCGCAAGCTGCCCGCCTGCGGCGTGGGTGGCAGCCCGTT
Source organism: Chloroflexota bacterium (assembly GCA_022564695.1). Classification (GTDB taxonomy): domain Bacteria; phylum Chloroflexota; class Dehalococcoidia; order SM23-28-2; family RBG-16-64-32; genus JADFNQ01. Next base: position 5,454 of record JADFKX010000113.1, read on the forward strand.
GGGTTGGTGCCATTGTCAAGCGGGATTATATCACGCTGCCCTGAGTGGGCTAAAGGCGGGCGTATCTCGGCCTAGCCGCCGGGGAGAAGCACCCGCAGCATTTGCAGAGAGGCGAGCGGTCGGCGGAGCGATAGCCGCGCCAGCGGCCACATCGCTGGCAGGCTGCGCGCCAGGCGCAGGATCACCCGAGATGGGTAATCTATATCACCGTGGCTGTCGATGAGCGGTTGGAGCGCCTCATGCCCAAGAGCGGCTACCAGACGGTCCAAATCGCCATCGCTGAGGCCGAGTCCGAAGCGGCGGATGCGCGAGCTTCGGGTCAGCTCTCTGCCGATCTCGGACTTCCAGGCCCGTTCGTAGCCGCGCAGGCCGGCTGCGGTAGTATCGTCGGCGGTCAGGGCGGCAACCGCGGCCGCCGCCGCGTGGCGGCCTCCCACCAGGCTGGTGTAGATGCCGCCGCCGGAGAACGGCTTCACCTGACCGGCGGCGTCCCCCACCAGAAGAACGTTATCGGCGTAGCTGCGGGGAGCGAAGCCCAAGGGGATAGTGCCGCCATACATGCGGCACACCTCCATGCCCCGGAACAGCTGCGGAAAGGCGTCCGTGAGCCGCCTGTAGCAGTAGATCGGTTTATCCGAAGCGTCGCAGCCGATGCCCACACGCACACCGTCGCCGCCGGTAGGGATGATCCAGCCGAACCAGCTGGGGGCCAGGCGATGGCCGACGAACACGTGCACGAACTCCTCCCGCGACACTGTCAGACGACCCTCTATGCCCAGGCCGTATACGCGCTCACGCGGTGCCCCCAACCCCAACGTGCGGGCCACACGAGAGTGAGCGCCGTCCGCGCCCAGTACCAACCGGGCGGACAGTTGAAGGTCGCGGCCGTCGCGCTGGCAGTGGAGGCGAACGCCCCCGTTCACCCGCTCGGCCTGTACCATCCGCGCCCTTAGAAGCTCAGCGCCGTCGGTCTGGGCCTGCTCGCAGAGCAGCTCGTCCAGACGCAAGCGGTCTATCACCAGAGCGCGGGTCCCGCCGCCGCCTAACGCGACCCGTTAACTAAAAGGAGGCCACCCCAATGCTCCCGTACCTCATCACCGGCGACGACTTCACCGACTGGCTGACCGGCGACGGCATCCGCATCGCTGCCATCGTTGGTGTCGCCGTTGCCA
>JADFKX010000114.1 GCA_022564695.1 Chloroflexota bacterium
TGTTGTCGATAGCCCCGACAGCGAGACCCCACGCGATTGGAAGGCCTTTGCTGAAGCCTGCATACCGGGCCTCAAGGTCCTGTTCAAGGAGGTCGAACTCCCAGGGCATTCCTTTAAATGATTTTTGCTCTGAGTACGTTGTTGTGAATGATTTTGGCATGAGTTCGCGGGCGATTCGCTACTCTACGGGAAGCTCATTCCCACTCGATGGTGCCGGGGGGTTTCGAGGTGATGTCGTAGACGACGCGGAGCACCGCGCACTGAAGTACGCGGCATGGGCGGCATCTCGGGGGCGGCGAGTTCGGCGGGCGGTCTGGTAGTTCCACGTTATGCTGGCTGGTAGACACGGCTGCGGGCGTTGAGGATGCTCAAGCCCACAATCTTGCCTTCGCGCAGCCGGATAATGACGCCCTGATCAGTGACGTCGGCGTCGTCCGCCGGTTCGGGCTTACCGAAGCTTATATACAGCACGTCACCCTCGTCGTCGTAGTCTAGCTTAACTTTCCCGGGCACTAGCTTCTTTGCCATAGAATTTCTCTCCTCAGCAGCCTCTTGTACCTCGATATAAAGAACGCGGTGATTATGAAGCCCTCGCCATCCAGTTCCCGATAGACGACACATAGGTGTTTGGGCCGCGATGGCGCAATTTGACACCATGTAGCGCCAGCTGCCCTTCGTCCCAGCCCCGCACTATGTAGTCGGGGTCCCCCACGGCGTTCCTTATCTCGTCGAGATATTCCCTCCTGTCTCGGAATTCCGGATGCTGCGCCTCTATCTTACGCCAGATCGTATTGGTAAGTCTGATCTGTCTAGAGAATTTGGAGTGGACGACGAAGAGGACGTCCGTCATCCGCTATCCCTCTACTCCCGCTCGATAGTGCCGGGGGGCTTGGAGGTGATGTCCCGCCAGAGGCGGACAGGCTCCGGTGGAATTGCGGAGGAGTCGTGGCGCCAGATCCTTCGCCCTCCACCCCAACTCGATCCGCCCCCCGCTCGGCTCAGGATGACAGAATCCGTTATTCCCATTCGATAGTCCCTGGTGGCTTGGAGGTGATGTCGTAGACGACGCGGTTGACGGCGGGGACCTCGTTGACGATGCGGTTGGAGATGCGGGCGAGGAGGTCGTAGGGGAGGCGGGCCCAGTCGGCGGTCATGGCGTCCTCGGCGGTGACGGCGCGGAGGGCGACGACGTGGCCGTAGGTGCGGAGGTCGCCCATGACGCCCACGGACATCGTGTCGGTGAGGACGGCGAACGCCTGCCAGAGGTCGTTGTAGAGCGCCGCCTTCTTCACCTCGTTCATCACGATCCAGTCGCTGGCGCGTAGCGTCTCCAGCTTTTCGCGCGTCACCTCGCCGATGATGCGGATGGCGAGGCCGGGCCCGGGGAAGGGCTGGCGGAACACCATCTCCTCGGGCAGGCCGAGGGCGAGGCCGACCCTGCGCACCTCGTCCTTGAACAGGTAGCGCAGCGGCTCGATGAGGGTGAAGGTCATCTCCTTGGGGAGGCCGCCGACGTTGTGGTGGGTCTTGATCTTGACGGCGGCGTTGGTGGCTGTACCTGAGGCGGACGGGCTGCCGCCGCTCTCGATGACGTCCGGGTAGGTGGTGCCCTGGGCGATGAAGTCGGTTTGGCCCAGCCGGTCGGCCTCCTTCTCGAACACGCGGATGAACGTCTCGCCGATGATGCGGCGCTTCTCCTCGGGGTCGGTGACACCGGCCAGGAGGTCGAGGAAGCGGTCGCTGGCGTCAACGTAGACGAGGTTGATGTTGAGGTGGCGGTGGAAGGTGTCCTGGACGCGCTCCGGCTCCTCGCGTCGGAGGAGGCCGTTGTTGACGAAGATGCAGACGAGCTGGTCGCCGACGGCGCGGTGGACGAGGGCGGCGGTGACGGCGGAGTCTACGCCGCCGGAGAGGGCGCAGAGGACGCGGCCTTCGCCCACCTGGTTGCGGATGCGGAGGATGGAGTCGGCGATGAAGTTGCCGGGGGTCCAATCTCCCTTGCAGCCGCAGAGGCGGAGGACGAAGTTCTGGATGAGCGCCTTGCCCTGGGGGGTGTGGACGACCTCCGGGTGGAACTGGAGGCCGATGATGCCGGCTTCGTTACCCATGACGGCGACGGGCGAGTTCTCGGAGTGGGCGAGGGAGCGGAAGCCGGGTGGCAGCTCGACGACGCGGTCGCCGTGGGACATCCAGACGGGCATGGAGGCGGGCATATCGGCGAAGACGTCTGTGGGGGTGTCGCCCTGGTGGATGACGGCGTGGCCGTACTCGCGCTCGTCGGAGGGGGCGACGCGGCCGCCGAGCTGGTGGGCGACGAGCTGCATGCCGTAGCAGATGGCGAGGACGGGGAGGCCGGAGTCGAAGACGTAGGTGGGGGCGAGGGGAGCGCCTTCGTCGTAGACGGAGGCGGGGCCGCCGGAGAGGATGAAGCCGCGGGGGTTAAGCTTCTGGACCTGCTCCCAGGGGGTGTCGAAGGGGACGAGCTCGCAGTAGACGTGACAGTCACGGACTCGGCGCGCGATCAGCATGCTATACTGTGAGCCGAAATCGAGGATGACGACCGTTTCCGGCTGGGCAGGGGCTGGTGGTTCGCCCTCGCGGGGCTGCTGACCTTCGCGCTCGCGGGCGATCTCCAGGTAGGTGGAGACCTCCAGGTCGTCGGAGGTGGGTATCCGCCTATCGGCGGACGGGCTACGAGGAGTGGTATCGGGGGTGGCTTCGGTTTCGGCCACGGGGCAGGTTGCCCTCCCTTCGACAGGCCTGCCTGCCCCTCCTGAGGCGGGCACGTGCCTGGCAGGCTCTTTTAGCGATGGTAGCATTCGTGGCGATTCGGGGTCAATAGTCGAAGGTGAAGCGCGTAGGTGGTTTAGCGATTCCGTCGGAGGGAGCCGTTTAGCGTTGTGGTTAGGGCGTAAACGTATCTGTTTGCCGCGCTTCGGCCAGCATGAGGCCTGAGATTGAGCGAAGTGAGGATAGTCCCGGAAAGTGACGGCGCCAGCGGGGACGAGGCTGTGCGGGTGCTGCGGGACGGCGGGCTGGTCTGCTACCCGACTGATACCGTATACGGGATTGGGGCGGCGGCGGGCGATGACGCGGCCGTGCGCCGGCTATTCGCCGTGAAGGGACGGTCTCTGGACAAGCCGCTGCCGCTCCTTCTGGCGGACGTCTCGGACGCGGCCCGGGTGGCGGAGGTGACGCCGCTGGCGAAGTCGCTGGCGACTCGGTTCTGGCCGGGGGCGTTGACGATCGTGATGAGGAAGGCGGTCTCGTATCGGAGCCTGGCGCTGGCGGGCGGAGACACCGTGGCGTTGCGAGTGCCGGACCACGAATTCGTGCGCAGGATCGTACGCGCCCTGGGCGAGCCGATCACCGGTACGAGCGCTAACCGCAGCGGTACGCGCGCGCCCATGTCGGCGGCGGAGGTGGCGTTGCAGATGGGGGAGATGGTGGAGCTGATCATCGATGGCGGGCAGTCTCGAACGGGGCTGGAGTCGACAGTGATTGACATAACACGTGATAAACCCGAGATAGTCCGAGAGGGCGCCGTCAGCAGGGGAGAGGTTGAGGAAGCGCTGGGCCGGACGGTACGAGCGGAGTAGAGCAGGAGGTCTGCGGATGTCCATGGGAAGGATGATACGGAGGACGGCGCTGGGGCTGCTGGTGGCCGGGGGGGCGGTCTCAGCGGGGGCATATTACCTGCTGCGACGGCCGGTGCCGAAGGCGAAGGGCAGGCTGAAGCTGCGGGGATTGAGGGCGGAGGTTGAGATCCTGCGCGACCGCTGGGGCATACCGCATATCTACGCGGGAAACCTGCACGACATGTTCTTCGGTGTGGGGTACGCGCAGGCGCAGGACCGGCTATGGCAGATGGAGTTCAACCGACGCGCGGCTTCGGGGACGCTGGCGGAGGTGCTGGGGGAGGACGCGCTGGAGATCGATCGTCTGACGCGCAGGGTGGGGTTCCGGCGGGTGTCTGAGGCCGAATGGCAGGACGCGGAGGAGACGGAGAAGGCGGTGCTGGAGGCGTTCAGCGCCGGCGTCAACGCTTACATGGAGAGCAGCCGCATGCCGGTTGAGTTTGGATTACTGCGCTACCGGCCGAAGCCATGGCATCCGGTTGACACGTTGGCGTTTGGACGTCTGATGTCATGGTCGCTTTCGGGGAACTGGGACAGAGAGATCCTACGCTCTTGGACGGTGGAACGGTTCGGCGCCAAGGTTATGGAGGCGTTGGAGCCCCTCTATCCACCGGGCAAGCCTCTTATTGTGCCTCCCGGCGCAGAGGCGAAAGGCGCGGGCCACTACTGGCGAAGGACTATGACGCCGCGGCCGAGCTCCTGGGTGCGGTGGCCGGCCGCGGGATGAGCAACAACTGGGTTGTGAACGGGAAGAAGTCCGCCACCGGCAAGCCGCTTCTGGCGAACGACCCGCACCTGCCGCTGCAGATGCCTTCAATTTTCTGGGAGTTCCACGTCGATTCTCCGGAGCTGAAGGCGGCGGGCGCCGGCCTGCCTGCCACGCCGAACGTCGTCATCGGCCACAACGATCGGATCGCCTGGGGCCTAACGGCGTCGATAGTCGACGGTGACGACCTGTTCGTGGAGAGAGTGAACCCGGACAACCCCTCGCAGTACGCCTATGAAGACAAGTGGCTGGACGGAGAGATCGTCCGCGAGGAGATCGTGGTAAAGGGTCGCAAGGAGCCGGTGGTTGAAGAGGTGCTGATCACTCGCCACGGGCCGGTCATCAGCCCGGCGATCAAGGGAGAGACGCGGACGCTGGCGCTGCGCAGCGTTATTCTGGAGCGGGCGCATCAGACCCAGGCGGGCGTGATGCTAATGGCAGCTCGCAACTGGGATGAGTTCCGGGAGGCGCTTAGGATATGGCCGGCGCCATCGCAGAACTTCGCCTACGCGGACGTGGACGGGAACATAGGGTATCAGCTCGCGGGGTTCGTCCCCGTTCGCTCGAAGGGGTACGGCATCATCCCCATGCCCGGCTGGACCGGCGAGTACGAGTGGACGGGCTGGGTGCCCTTCGATGAGCTGCCCTCAGCCTTCAACCCGTCCACGAACTGGATAGCGAGCGCTAACAACAAGATAGTGGACGACGACTACCCTCACTTTCTGAGCGCCGAGTCTATCGATAGCCCTCGCCAGGAGCGCATCATCGAGATGCTGGAGGAGAAGGAGAAGCTCTCTATCGAGGACTTCCGGCGCATGCAGGCCGACCAGTTGTCGCTGCCGGCGCGGGAGCTAGTGCCGCGTATGCTCCAGCTCGAGCCCAAGGACGAGTGGGGGAGACGGGCGCTCACCTTCATTCGGGCCTGGGACCACGTGGTGGCGGCGGACAGCGTGGCGGCATGCGTCTTCGAGGGGTTCTACACGCACCTGGTGCGGAAGGCGCTGGAGGAGAAGATCGGCTCCTGGTCCGACTTCTATATGGGTCGCGGCATCCACCCCTTGAAGCCGGGCGGCGAGTTCTTCGTCAGTTGCTACTCCTGGCTCATGTCGAAGATAAAGGATAGGAAGAAGTGGTTCGCGGGGAAGAGCTGGACGGAGGCGATGGAGGAGGCGCTGGCATCGGCGACGGCGGAGCTGCGGGGGCTCATGGGCGACGACGTGTCGCAGTGGCAGTGGGGCCGCCTGCACCGGCAGACGTTTCGCCATGTTATGGGGCAGACGCGGGCCCTATCTCGATTGTTCAACCGCGGGCCGGTGCCGGTAGGCGGCGACTCCAACACTGTGTGGCAGGCCTCCTACGCGCCATATCACGGATACGATCTCAGGGGCTCGACGGCCTCCTACCGTCAGATCATTGATCTGGGTGGCTTCGATAACAGCCTGGCGGTGATCCCCTCCGGCCAGTCCGGCCACCCGGGAAGCCGGCACTACGGGGACATGATCCGGATGTGGCAGAAGGTGGAGTATCACCCGATGTTGTGGGAGCGGACGTCGGTTGAGCGGGAGGCGCGGGGACGGCTGGTGTTGCAGCCTCGGGGGAGCGACGGCGCGGAGGGAGCGTAGGGAGCTGAACGCCGCTGACTCGAAGCTGGGCATGGGCGAGGCGGTGACGGTTGTCCGCTATGATCCGACGTGGCCTGACCTCTACGAACGAGAGCGTGTCCTGATAGCCCGCGCCCTCGGCGACCTCGCGGTCGCCATCGAGCACGTCGGCAGCACGGCGGTGCCCGAACTGGGCGCTAAGCCGATCATCGACATCACGTTGGGCATACACCGGCTGGCCGATGGCGAGAAGTGCATCCGGCCGCTGGAAGGGCTAGGCTACGAGTACCGGGGCGACGGCGAAATCCCTGGGAGGCACTATTTCCGTAAGTTCACCCGCGGCGAGCGGACGCATCATCTGAACATCGTGGAGCATGAGGGCGATTTCTGGGCTCGAAACATCCTGTTCCGCGATTACCTGCGGGAGCACCCGCGGGAGGCCAAGCGGTACTACGAGCTGAAGGTGCGGCTGGCGGAACGGTTTGGCACGGATCGGCTGGGGTACACCGAGGCCAAGACGGAGTTTATCGAGTCGGCGCTGGCCAAGGCCAGCACGGCTTCGACATAGACGACGGGGAGCGATGAGTAAGAAGACGGTCCGCGA
>JADFKX010000007.1 GCA_022564695.1 Chloroflexota bacterium
GAGTAAGGTGCCCGCCTTTCTTCTCATGGCGCGATTATAGGAAGATATCTGCCCGTTGTCAAGAGGGCGGCGAGAAATGTGTCGATGGCTATTCGCCCAGGCCGGGCTCGGTCATCTTCGTCGGGTCCAGGATGCGGTCGAGGTCGTCCTCCGATAGGTCCGTCTTCTCGCGGGCCACCTCGCGGACGGTGCGGCCGCTGGCGGCGGCCTCCTTGGCGATAGCGGTGGCGGCGTCGTAGCCGATGACCGGCGCCAGGGCGGTGGCGATGGCGAGGCCCCGCGCCACCGTCTGGGGGCCGCGCTCTGTGGCGTGCAGCCCTTCGACGCACCGTTCGCTGAAGTTGGCGGCGCCGGCTGCCAGCAGCTCGATGCTCTCCAGCAGGTTGTGGGCGGCCACCGGCATCATCGTGTTCAGCTCGAAGTAGCCGCCCTGGGCGGCGACGCTGACGGCGGCGTCGTTGCCGATGACCTGGGCGGCCACCTGGATTAGCGACTCGGCGATGACGGGGTTGATCTTGCCGGGCATGATGGAGCTGCCGGGCTGCACCTCCGGCAACGCCAGCTCGCCCAGGCCGGCGTGGGGGCCCGAGCCCAGCCAGCGGATGTCGTTGGCGATCTTCATCAGGCTGACGGCGACGGTGCGCAGGCTGCCGCTGGCCTCTAGCACTGCGTCCAGCGTGTTCTGGGCCTGGAAGTGGTTGTCCGTCTCGCGGACGGTGACGGCCAGCTCCTGCGAGAGTACTGCGCAGACGCGGGAGGCGAACTGCGGGTGGCTGTTGACGCCGGTGCCGACGGCGGTGCCGCCGAGGGCGACGTCCGAGAGCTCTTCCTGGGCGCGGCGCAGGCGGCGCACGCCGCGCTCCGCCTGCCCGGCGTAGCCGAGGAGTTCCTGGCCCAGCCGGATGGGGGTGGCGTCTTGAAGGTGGGTGCGGCCGGTCTTGACGACGCCCCAGAGCTCCTTCGACTTGTCCTCCAGCGCGGCCTGGAGGCGCTGAAGGGCGGGGATCAGTCGCGTTTCGATGGCGTCCAGGGCGGCGAGGTGGATGGTGGTGGGGATGACGTCGTTGGAGGACTGGCCCAGGTTTACTTGGTCGTTAGGGTGGACGAGCTTGGAGCCAAGCTGGCCGCCGAGCAGCTCCGTGGCGCGGTTGGCGATCACCTCGTTGGCGTTCATGTTGGTGGAGGTGCCGGAGCCGGTCTGGAAGATATCGACGACGAACTGATCGTCAAGGTTGCCGTCGGCGACCTCTCGAGCGGCTTTGGCGATGGCGTCGGCGGTGCGTTCGTCCAGGAGGCCAAGCTCAGCGTTGACGCGGGCGGCGGCCAGCTTGATGAGGCCCAGCATGCGGATGAAGGGGCGGCTGAAGCGCAGATCGCTTATGGGGAAGTTGAGGACGGCTCGCTGGGTGGAGGCGCCGTAGTAGGCGCTGGCGGGGACCTCCATGGGGCCCATGGAGTCACGCTCCGTGCGGGTGGGGTCTTTGCTGGCCATGGGTACGCCTCCGATAAACGGTGCCAGAAACAGGAAACACGCAGCCCGTGCCACGTGTTTCGTGTCGCCTGTTTCGCTGTCTCGTGGCTACATCAGTTTGATGGAGACGCTCTTGGTCTCCATGAAGATCCCCATCCCTTCCTGGCCAAGCTCACGGCCGATGCCGCTCTGCTTGTAGCCGCCGAAGGGCATCTGGGGGATGCCGGCGGTGTGGTAGCAGTTGATCCAGACGCTGCCTGCCTTTATCCCCTTAGCGAACTTGAACGCTTTGTTGATGTCGTTGGTCCAGACGGCGGCGGCGAGGCCGTACATCGTCTCGTTGGCGATCTGGAGCGCTTCCTTGGCGTCCTTGAAGGGGATGATGGTGAGCACCGGCCCGAAGATCTCCTCCTGGGCGATCTTCATGCGGTTGTCCACCTGGTCGAAGATGGTGGGCTCGTAGTAGTAGCCCTTGTCGTACTCGTCGCCGGTGAGGCGCCCGCCGCCCTGGACTAGCTGCGCCTTCTCTTGCTTGCCGATGTCAACGTAGTCAGAGACGGTCTTGAGCTGCTGCTCGGAGACTATGGGGCCCATGCGGGTCTGGGGGTCCATGGGGTCGCCCACTTTTAGGCCGGCGGTGAAGTTGGTGAACATTGTGAGGAACTGGTCGTGGATGTCCTGCTGGACGAGGATGCGGGAGCCAGCCTGGCATACCTGGCCGGCGTTGAGGTAGATGCCGAACAGGGAGCCGATGACGGCACTCTGGAGGTTGGCATCGGAGAAGATGATGTTGGGGGACTTGCCGCCGAGCTCCAGGGAGATCTTCTTGACGTTGCCAGCGGCGGCGATCATCACCTCTTTGCCCACCTCTGTGGAGCCGGTGAAGGCGATCTTGTCCACCAGGTCAGAGGAGGCCAGGCGTCCGCCGGTGTCCTTGCCGGGGCCGCTGATGACGTTCATCACGCCCGCCGGGCAGCCGGACTCGTTGATGATGCGGCCCAGTTCGTAGGTTGTGCAGGGGGTGTAGGTGGCGGGCTTTATGACGATAGTGCAGCCCACGGCCAGGGCGGGTGCTACCTTCCAGGTGGCGAGGAGCAGGGGGAAGTTCCAGGGGGTGACGATGCCTACGACGCCCACGGGCTCCTTCAGGATCAAGCCTACAGCGTCGTCCACGTAGTTGGAGACGACCTGCCCCTTGATGTCCAGGGCGAGCCCGGCGTAGTAGTCGAACACGTCGGCGGTCATGGCGACTTCCATGCCCGCCTCGCTGAGGGGCTTGCCGACCTCGGAGGCGAGGAGACGCGCGAGCTCGTTATGCTCATCGCGGATCTTGTTGGCGGTCTTGCGCAGGACTTCGGCGCGTTGGCGGGCGGGGGCCTTAGCCCAGGAGCCGTTATCGAAGGCGTTGCGAGCGGCCAGGATGGCGGCGTCGGTATCTTCCACGCCTGCCTTTGGGCAGGTGGCGACGACTTCGCCGTTGGCCGGGTTGTGCCTGTCGAACGTCTCACCGGACTTAGGGGCGACGGCCTCGCCGTTGATGAGGAGCTGGTAGGTTTTGCCTGTGACGGCCTTTGTGGCGGTCTGGGTGGTCATGGGGCCTCCTTCTAGATCAGGGACGGTTTCCGCAGTCGTTTATTATAGCGGCTGTGGTGGGGCGATGCTAGGGCTGGGGCTATACGTCTTCGCGCTGGCCGTTGCCCAGGGCGGCCTGGGCCGTGGCCAGACGGGCGATGGGTACCCTGAGCGGGGAGCAGGAGACGTAGTCCAGGCCGGCCCGGTGGCAGAAGCGGATGCTGGCCGGGTCGCCGCCGTGCTCGCCGCAGAGCCCAAGCTGGAGCTTAGGGTTGGCGCGGCGCCCTTCCTCTGCGGCGATGGTGATGAGGCGGCCGACGCCTGCCTCGTCCAGGGTGTTGAAGGGGTTGGCGGACAACAGCCGCTGGGACAGGTAGAAGCTAAGGAACTTTTCTTCGGCGTCGTCGCGGCTGAAGCCGAAGGTCATCTGGGTGAGGTCGTTGGAGCCGAAGGAGAAGAAGTCGACCTCGGGCGCGAGTTCGCCGGCGGTGAGGGCGGCGCGGGGAAGCTCAATCATCGTCCCGAAGTGGATGGGGGCCGGTTCGTCGGTGCAGGCCTCGAACTCTCGCGTCAGGTGCTGGAGGCGGGCCTTGAGGGCGTGTAGCTCAGCGGCGTCCACGACCATGGGGATCATGATCTCCGGGCGCGGCTTGAGGCCTTCCTTGCCGAGCTGGCAGGCCGCCTCCACGATGGCCCGCACTTGCATCTCGTAGATGTCAGGGTAGGTGAGGCCGAGGCGGCAGCCGCGGTGGCCCATCATGGGGTTCGTCTCATGCAGGGCCTTCGCTGTCTCCAGCATGCTCTCCTTCTCGGTCAGGGTGTTGGCATCGGCGCCGGTGGCGCGGAGGACGGCGACCTCCTGAAGGAGATCCTCGAAGGGCGGGAGGAACTCGTGCAGGGGCGCGTCCAGCAGGCGGATGGTGACCGGCCTGCCGTCCATGGCGCGGAGGATCTCGGCGAAGTCCTGTCGCTGGTGCTGGGCGAGGCGGTCCAGGGCCTCGCGGAACTGTTGCGCCTGGGGGCTGCCGGCGAGCCGCTCCTCGGCGGAGCGAAGACGCTCTTGGATGGCGGCACGGGCCTCGCCCCTGGCCTCCTCAAGGTCGTGTTGCGCCTCCTCGACTGCCCGCTCCATCTCCGATACGTCGCGGGCGGCGGTGAGCATGGCGCGTACGAAGGGCAGGCGCTCTCGCTGGAAGAACATGTGCTCCGTGCGGCAGAGGCCGATCCCCTCGGCGCCGAGGGAGAGGGCCTGACGGGCGTCTGCGGGGGTGTCGGCGTTGGCGCGTACGCCGAGTCGTCGGGGAACCTCGTCCGCCCAGGCGAGGAGCTGGGAGAGCTCAACGTTGGCAGCGACGTTGGGCGATACGGTCTCGATGGCGCCGGTGAACACTTCGCCGGTGAAGCCGTCCACGCTAACGATGTCACCCTCATCGATGTCGATTCCGTTGGCGGACATACGACGCCGTGCCGGGTCGATATGCAGATCGGTGCAGCCGACGACGGCCGGCTTGCCCATGCCGCGGGTAACCACGGCGGCGTGGCTGGTGACGCCACCGCGGCCGGTGAGAACAGCGGCGGCGGCGATAATGCCGTGGATGTCCTCGGCGCTGGTCTCGCGTCTGACCAGGATTGTGGGCTCGCTGCCGGCGGCGGAGGCCGCTGCATCGGCGTCGAAGACGACGCGGCCGGTGGCGGCGCCTGGAGAGGCGTTGAGGCCGCGGCCGAGCAGTCTTCCTTCCGCCAAGGCCTGGCGCTTGGCCGCCTCCTGGAAGCGGGGCAGCAGGAGTTGGGCAAGGTCTGCGGCGGGGACGCGGCACAGCGCCTCGCTGCGCTCGATCATGCCCTCGTCGGCCATGTCGACGGCCGCCTTCACGGCGGCGGCGGCGGTGCGTTTGGCGGAGCGCGTCTGAAGGATGTACAGCTTGCCGCTTTCGATTGTGAACTCGATGTCCTGGAGATCGCGGTGGTGGCGCTCCAGCAGCTCTGAGGCTGCGGTCAGTTCCCAGTGGAGTTTCGGCATGTCATTGGCCAGCTCTTCGATCGGCTTGGGCGTGCGCGCCCCGGAGACGATGTCTTCTCCCTGGGCGTTGGCGAGATATTCGCCGTAGAGGCTTCGCTCCCCGGTTGCGGGGTTGCGGCTGAAGGCGACGCCGGTGCCGCTGTCCCAGCCGCGGTTGCCGAACACCATAGCCTGGATGGTGACGGCTGTGCCCAGGTTGTCCGGGATGTTGTGGTGACGGCGGTAGGCGATGGCGCGGCGGTTGTTCCAGCTATCGAGTACGGCGAGGACGGCGAGGCGGAGCTGCTCCCAGGGGTCCGAGGGGAAGGAGCCATCGCCAGCCTGGCCGGCGATCTCCTGGAAGCGAAGGACGGCCCAGTCCACGCTATCCTCATCCAGTTCCGCGTCGCTTGTAGCGCTACAGCGCTGTCTTGCCTCCGCCAGCGCCTCCTCGAACGGCTCGTGATCCAGGTGCAGCGCCACTTTGGCGAACATCTGGACGAAGCGACGGTAGGAGTCCAGGGCGAAGCGTCGGTCACCGGTCTCCCGGGCGAGCCCTTCTACGGTCTCATCGTTGAGGCCAAGGTTGAGGATGGTGTCCATCATGCCGGGCATGGAGTAGCGGGAGCCGGAGCGGACGGATATTAGTAACGGGGTGTCCACGGAGCCGAAGGGGCGACCAAGCGTCCGCTCCACCTCGCCGACAAGGTTACGGATCTCGTCCCAGAGGCCGTTGGGCAGCTGGCGGTCATGGCGGTAGTAGTCGCGGCAGGCCTCGGTGGTGATGGTGAAGCCTGGCGGCACGGGCAGGCCGAGTTGGGCCATGTCTGCCAGGTTGGCGCCCTTGCCGCCCAGGAGGTCGGCCATGGAGCTGTTGCCTTCGGAGAAGCGGTAGACGTATTTCATTTAGGTTCCGCCTGACTCACGCGTTGTCCGCTATCCATCTTGCGGCTCTGAATAGATATAGCCAAGCCCTATAAGAGGAAACGTCTATTACGCATAGATGGTTTCCAGGTAGAGACTGTTCACCACTCTAGGACGTGATTGCCAGCCTGTAGTTACAGACATGGTGTTGCTGCGGCTCGTCAGGCCATTCCCTGCAACGATTGGGGCCCAGCGACATCACTATAGGTAGGCCGCATGGCCATTATGTCTCCAGAGTCTGGGGGCAACCCCAAAAGGCGGCTGGTAGGAGTAGAGCATGGACAACGTGGAACGATCCGGTAGCAGGCAGAAGCGATGGCTCATAATCGGCGCCTTCGCTCTGCTTGGCGTCATCGTGATAGTCGCTGCAACGGTCTCGGCTTGGCAGTCAAACGTCCACAGTTCCCATACGGCGGATATGGAGTCGCGCACCACGACGGTTTCGATGCTCCAAGACGTGGAGGAGGAAGCCGGAATCGCGGCCACGCTGCTTCAGCAGTACGTTATCGAGGGCGACAATACGCTCATCCCCGAGATCCAGTCCCACTCGAACGTAGCTTTTGGGACCTTGACGGAGGCCGCCGCCCAGAGCGACGCAGCGGGGATAGACGAGATCGCGGCTGCTGGCGCCGGCCTGACCGATGGCGCGGCCCAGATCATTGCCCTGCGGCTGAGCGGCGATGTTCAGGGGGCGGCAGCCGCTCTGGTGGAACTCGCTCCCGCATTCGAGGAGTTTAACCTTGGGTTCGCGGCAATCAGCGAGCAGGAGCTGCAGGAGGTGGATGCCTTGCAGGGCAGGGCCGATAAGGCAAGCGATATGGCGCGGTGGTCCCTCATAGTCGCGGCGGTCGCGGTTGCTACCCTGGGGTTTGCCACGCTAGCGCTGATCGCTCGCTCGCTCATCAGGCGAAGGGCTTCAAGGCCGGCCATGCCTGTCTAGGCTTCGCTGGCGGCCCCGTGCATCTCGGCGGGGCAGGAAAGGCAACAGGCACGCGGGAAATCATGGACAACATCGAGCGGACCGGTAGGATGCCGAGGCGATAGCGCTTGCTAAATACAATCTCATCGGTGAGGGGACGGATCATCATTGGCTTCAGCTTTCTGGTCCTCATCCTCGTCGCCGTCGCGGCGGGCTCCGCCTGGCAGGTGCGGGAGCACCGGTCCGACACGGCCGCGATGGAAGAGCACGCCGACACCGCATTTGTGCTCCAGAACGCGCTGGTGAACGCGGAGGCTGCCGCCTCGGGGCTCCAGCGTTACGTCATGATCGGCGGCGAGACAGCAGTTGCCGGGGACGAAGAGCTGCTTCCTGAAATCCGTTCAGACATGGCCGAAGTTGTAGAGGGCCTGGCGCAGGCTATCGCAGACACGGAGGCGCGAGGCGATAGGGAGCAGGCTGCGAGACTGTACCAAATCTCCGCTGAGGCCGCTTCCCTAGTTACGGGCGTGGAGGTGATCATTTCCCTGCAGCAGAGCGGCGATGCGCAGGCGGCAGCGGCGGGCCTGGAGGTGGCGGTGCTGCCCTTCCGGGAGTTTGAGAGCAAGTTTGAAGAAGCCGCTGAAGTGGAGCTTCAGGCCGTATCGGCCCTGCGAAGCCGGGCAGACAGGGCCGGTGACCTGGCCTTGTGGCTCCTCATCATCTCCGGCGCCGCGGGCGCCGCCTTGGGGTTGGCGACATCGGTTTTCGTCGCCCGCTCTATCATCAAACCTCTGTCCGCACTTGAAGAGGCCGCTGTTGCCGTTTCCCAGGGTGACCTGGAAGCACGGGCGCAGACCACTGGCCCGCGGGAGCTGGCCCGCCTGGGGTCGGCGCTGAACCAGATGACCGAATCGCTCCTGGACGCGTCAAAGCGGCGGGAGTTGGAGGAGTCGCTGAAGGAGAGCGAAGAGCGGTTCCGTACATTAGCTGAGTCAGGCTTTGAGGGCATAGTCATTTCTGACGGCGGAAAGATTCTTGAAGCCAATGAATCGTTTGCTAGGATGTTTGGTTACGAATCAGCCGAAGTGATTGGCTTGTCGCCGTTAGAAATGACGACACCGGAATCGGCTGAACTTATAGCGAAGAACATCCAATCTGGCTTTGAAAGGCCGTACGAGATAACAGGGGTAAGGAAAGATGGAAAAGCTTTCGATATGGAAGTGGTAGGGAAAGGCTGCCTATACAAGGGTCACAATGCACGAATCACTGCATTCCGCGATATCACCGCGCGCAAGCGGGCGGAGGAGGCGCTGCGGGAAAGCGAGACGAAGTTCCGTACATTGGCGGAGACCTCGGCCGCTGCCATATTTATCGACCAGGGCACGCGGTTCATGTTTGTCAACTCTGCGTTGGAAGTGATCACTGGTTACTCACGGGAAGAGCTGCTGGCGATGCATCTCTTGGACGTGATCCATCCCGATTTCCGAGAGCTAGTTAAGGATCAGGGAGAGGCGCGCCTGCGGGGTGAACAGGTCTCCCCTCGCTATGAAATCAAGATCTTGACCAAAAGCGGTGAAGAACGCTGGGTTGATGTCACCACGGGTCTTATTGAGTTCGAGGGGAAGCCATCCGTACTGGGGACAGCCTTTGACGTCACCGAGCGCAAGCAGGCGGAGGAGGCGCTTGGCCGGCTCAGCCGCCAAAACGAGCTGCTTCTGAACTCGGCTGGAGAGGGGATATATGGCCTGGACCTTGAGGGCAAGACGACGTTTGTGAATCCGGCAGCGGCGAGGATGATAGGGTGGGAGGTGGAAGAGCTAATCGGCAAGCCGCAGCACGACATCCTCCACCATTCAAAGCCCGACGGGTCTCCATATCCCCGGGAAAGCTGCCCGATCTATGCGGCACTCAATGACGGCTCTGTCCATCACGTGGATGATGAGGTGTTCTGGAGAAGGGACGGCACGAGCTTCCCTGTCGAGTACGCCAGCACGCCGATCCTTGATGAGCGGGGCGAATTGGCGGGAGCGGTGGTGACGTTCCGGGACATCACCGAGCGTAAGCAGGCGGAGGAGACGATTAAACACCTTGCCTACCATGACGCCCTGACCAACCTGGCCAACCGGACGATGTTCGAAGACCGTCTGGTCGTGACGCTGGCGCAGGCGCGTCGCAAGAGGCGGATGGCGGCGGTGATGTTCCTTGACCTGGACCAATTCAAGGTGGTCAACGATACGGTGGGCCACGCTCTGGGAGACCGGCTCCTGCAAAGCGTGGCCGAGCGGCTGACCGGCCTTGTCCGGGACGGTGACACCGTCGCGCGTGTGGGAGGCGACGAGTTCACGCTGCTGTTGGCGGAGGTGGAGCGGGTAGAGGAGGTGGCTGAGGTTGCGGAAAGGGTACTGGATGCCCTCAGACAGCCGTGGGTGCTCAACGGCCACGAATTCCGTATCACTACCAGTATTGGCATCGCCATGTTCCCCAGCGATGGGGAAGACGCCGATTCCCTGCTGAGTAACGCCGATACGGCGATGTACCGCGCCAAGGATCAAGGAAGAGACAACTACAAGCTCTACACCCCAGCCATGAACGCCAGGATCGTGGAGCGGCTGGCGCTGGAGAACAGTCTGCGCCACGGGCTGGAGCGTGGGGAGTTTCTGGTCTACTACCAGCCTCAGGTTGATATCGCTTCAGGAAAGATCGTTGGCATGGAAGCGCTGGTGCGCTGGCAGCACCCCGAGCGGGGGTTGGTCTTCCCAGCTGAGTTCATCCCGGTGGCGGAGGAGACCGGCTTGATTGTGCCGCTGGGCGAGTGGGTCTTACGCACCGCCTGCGCGCAGAACAAGGCATGGCAGGAGGCAGGCTTTCCTCCTATGCGGATGGCGGTTAACCTCTCGGCGCGACAGTTCCAGCAGCGCGATCTCATTGAGGAAGTGGATGAGGTGCTGAAAGAGACCGGCCTGGAGGCGCGGTGGCTACAACTGGAGATCACTGAGGGGGTGGCGATGCAGGATGTGGAGTCCAACATCGCGGTGCTGCGCAAGCTGAGAGAGATGGGGGTCCAGATAGCAATCGATGATTTTGGCACCGGTCACTCGTCGCTCAGCTATCTGAGCCGTCTTCCCATCGATGTGATAAAGATCGATCAGTCATTCGTCCAGGATATGACCACGGACCCAAATGACGCCGCGATCGCCAGGTCGATCATCGTCATGGCTCACAACCTCAAGCTGAAGGTTATCGCTGAGGGTGTGGAGACAGAAGAGCAGCTCGCATTCCTCAAGAAGCGGCGCTGTGATGAGATGCAGGGGTATCTGTTCAGCAAGCCGGCGCCGGCCGAGGCGTTCGAGGAGATGCTGAAGCAAAGTGGCCGCACGCCACGAGCCCGCAGGCCTGTCGAGGCTAGCCGCTAGGCCGGAAGACGTTCCGTTTGGTCTCCGCGTCACGGCTGACGTGGCCGGAGGCGCCGATAAACTCTTCGCGTGTCATCGCCCACATTAGGTCAGCGTCCGGCGGCGTGTTGGCGATGAAGCGGGCGCCCGGCTTCTCCCCGTCTCCCAGACGGCCGATGATGATGCCCTGTTCCGGCTGGCCATCGCGGTTGAACTGAACGGTGTAGCTCTCCACGCTGGCGGGGCCTTCGGCATGCTCCACGGTGGGTGGGCTATCCATCTTCTCCAGCGCCGCTTGATCGATCTGGGGATCGGTCCGTCGCCAGCTGTCGGTGGGGGGACGGCCGGCGCTGTACACGCCGGCGGCGTGCTTGGTGAAGAACCAGCCGAGGCCGGTGAGCAGCGCCCTGGCTTGGGGATTGTCGCGCAGGCGGGCTACGGTGGCGGCCACGGAGTGCATCACGTAGTTGTTGCCGGGGCCGCCGGCGTAGGGGAGGCCGCCGGTGACTGTCAGGGGGCGCGGATCGTCGATGGCCAGCCCTAGCTCGCCCATCGCGAGCTGGACGGCGGAGGGGAAGCATGAGTAGAGGTCGAAGAAGGCGATATCGTCCACGGTAAGGCCTGCCATGCTCAGGGCGCGGCCGGTGGCGGCGCGGATGGCGGGTGAGGAGTGCAGGTTTATGCGGTCGCTGACGAACCACTTATCGTTGGCATCGCCGCAGCCCCAGAGGTAGACCCAGCGGTCCTCCGGGATGCCGAGCTTCCGGGCGGTCTGGGATCCGGTCATGATGACGGCAGCGGCCTGGTCCACCTCCATGATGGCGTTCATTCGCTTTGGGTAGGGGAAGCAGATCATGCGGTTGTCGGGAGAGACAGTGGCGATCTCCTCGGCGGTGAGGGCGTTGGGGAACCAGGCGTAGGGGTTCTGGGCGGCGACGGCGGAGAAGCGTTGGCAGAGGGCGCCCAGGCGCTGGCGGTGTTGCTCCATGCTGAGTCCCAGGTGGGCGCGCAGGGCGTTTTCGAACAGGGGGTAGACACGTGTGGGCATCGTGGCGCCGTGGCGGGCCTCGACTTCAGTGAAGCCGGTGCGGCTGTCACCCACCATCTCTTTGGGCGCCGCGCGCTGGTGCCAGGGGAGCTTGGCGCCAGCCCTGCGGGAGCGTCGGGTGGAGGCGAGCACTTCGGCGCCGCAGAGGAGGGCGAGGCGGGTCTCGCCACGTACGATGCTCTCCGCCGTGTCGTTATTGAGGCGTTGGGGCGTATCGCCGCCGACGGAGGTGTAGATGCGGTGGGCGGGGCTGGCGCCCAGTCGTTCGGCCACCAGGCCGGGGGGGTCCAGGTATGGCCAGGCGATGATGTTGACGATCTGGAGGCTATCGATGCTGGCCAGCAGCCCCTGGACGCCGGCGTCGTCCTGGGCAGCGCGGGCGGCGATCTCCATCATGTCCAGGGGCTCGCGCGCGTCGGCCAGATCGCGGGAGCGGTTGACGTACTGGCCCACGCCAACGATGATCGGTAGGTTGGCTGAGGACATGGCGTGCTTACTCTAACGCAAAGGTGAGTGACGGTCTAGGACTTTGATGCGGGCGTTCCTGAGCAAATTTCTCTAGGCTGGGAACAGAACCACCGTCGCATCCGTCTATACCATAGGATGATGATCCTGACACGAATTCCGTTTCTGCCGGCCGCCGCGGCCACGCTGGTGCTGCTTGGGCTTGCTGCCTGCAACAGCGTCGGTTCCAGCGGGTCCACACCGGCGCCGCAGGGCAGCCCCACTATGCCAGTCAACGCGCCAGCGGAGGTGTTTGAGACGATCGATATGGGCGATCAGAGTGGCGTCGCCGGTGGCGAGTCGCAGATATTCAAGATTGAGACGCAGACCGAGTGGGACGATTTCTGGTCGCGTCATCAGGGGAATGTGATACCGCCGCCACCAGCGCCGTCTGTTGACTTCTCGAAGGAGATGGTGATCGCGGTGGTGGACCAGCAGCAGACCTCGGGAGGCTTCCAGCTTGAGATCACGGAGATAGTGCAGGGCTGGGGTTCACTGAGCGTTCTGGTGGACAAAGCAGTGCCCGGCCCGGACTGTATCGTGACGATGGCGTTGACCAGGCCCTTCCACATCGTGAAGACGGCCAGGACGACAGTCTCTCTAGACCTTGTGATGACGCAGGAGCCGTATAGCTGCGGCTAGCTAGCGGGCGGTCCAGCCGCCGTCCACGACGAGGGGCGCGCCGGTCATGAAGGAGGAGTCGTCGCCGGCCAGGAACAGCGCTGCCTTCGCGATCTCCTCGGGCTGGCCCAGGCGACCCATCGGGGTGCCTTGCAGCGCCCAATCCAGCAGCGGCTGGGCCTGCGTCAGGGGCTGGGTGAGAGCTGTCTCAATCCAGCCGGGGCAGATACAGTTCACGCGCACCTCTGGGGCGCCGGCCAGGGCGAACTGCTTAGTGAGGCCGAGGACGCCGTGCTTGGCAGCGATGTAGGCGTTGCCGGGGGCGGAGCCGAACACCTCAGGTAAGCCCGCCACCGTAAAGCCTACGAGCCCGGCCATGGAGGCCATGTTCACAATGACACCGCCTTGTTCTCTCATCGTCTGGAGGCCGTGGAGGCAGCCATAGTACACGCCTGAGAGGTTGACGGCGATGACCTGGTCCCAGGTGTAAGCCGCACCGCCGATGCCGGCGTTGTTCACCAGGATGTCCAGCCGGCCCCAGGCGTCCACGGTGGCGGCGATGGCGGACTTCACATCGTCTTCGCGGGCGGTGTCCGTGGGCAGGAAGCGGGCGCGGCCGCCTGCGTCCTCGATCTCCCGCGCGACGGCCCGGCCGGACTCTTCGTTCAGCTCGGCGATGAGTACGCTGGCGCCTTCAGCGCCGAACAGCAGCGCGATGGCGCGGCCGATGCCGGCGCCGGCGCCGGTGATCAGCGCTGCCTTGCCCTGTAGCTTCATCGGTCACCTCCTTGGAATCGACGTCAATGGTAGACCACGGTCGCGGGTTAGGTCGAACTGTCTGCCTGCCCCTACTGAGGCGGGCACGCGCCAGGCAGGCTTGCCCGCAGAGATGGCGGGTGGCCATAATGGGCGGAGAGTTCAAGTCTGCCCTCACCGGAGGCGTGTCAGCCTTCGGCGGTTGCGGGCGGGCAGGGAGGAAGCAGATGAGCAATCTGGCTGACAAGATCAAAAGCGCGGGGCGGGTGTCGTCGGCTCCGATAGGCTTCGGCGTTGCGACGGAGCGCCGCGCCTCTCCTACGCTGCTCTGTGTGCTACGGCTGGACAAGAACCAGGTGAAGAGCGTGGGTGACGCCGCAGCCGCCGGCGCGGATGCCGTGATCATCACTGGCCTGGCGGCGGGTAAACTGGGGGACGCCCTCAAGAAGCTGGGAGATGTGCCTGTGGGGCTGCTGGCGGAGGATGCGCAGCGGGCGACGGTAGCGGCAGCGCGCGAGGCGGGGGCGGACTTTGTGATGCTGGACGAGGAGTCGTCGGGGGAGACGGTGCTGGAGGAGAAGGTGGGCCTCGTGCTGCGCATAGGCGCCGAAACGAGCGATACGGGGCTGAGAGCGCTGGCCGGCCTGCCCCTGGATGCGCTGGAGATAGCGCCGATCGATGAGCCGTTCACCATCCGGCGGCTGATGGAGCTGCGCCGCCATTCGTTGCTGGCGCAGACGCCGCTTCTGGTTGAGGTGACACCGGAAATTGAGCCGTCTCGGCTGGAGGCGCTGCGGGAGGCAGGCGTGGCGGGGGTGATTCTCGATGGGAAGTCAGCCGATAGGCTTTCCGCTCTGCGTGAGGCCGTTCTGTCGCTACCGGCCAGAGGCAGGCGAGACGAGGCGCGGACGGACGCGCTCCTGCCCTCGCTAATCGCTTCACAGGCGGAGGAAGAGGAAGTGCCGGGGCCTGATTTCGAGTAGCGGTGGTTACTGGAATCGATAGACGAAATCGGCCCAACATAACCTTGACGTAGAAGTAAAGTCTCGGCTATACTCCGATTCAAGTAACGAACTGCGACAGTTGAAGGAGTTGCCGGTCCTGTGTCACAGTCGACAGAAGCGTATCTCCAGATAGGCGAGGTCGCGGAGCGCACCGGCGTCACACAGAGGACGCTGCGCTTCTATGAGGAGAAGGGCCTCCTGCGCCAGCCCAGCCGCATGGACGGCGGCTTCCGTCTCTACTCCGAGGACGACGTTACGCGGGTAGCGCACATACGTCGCCTGCAGAACCTGCTGGGTCTCACGCTGGCTGAGATCAAGGAGATGGTGGAGGCGGAGGAGATGCTGCAGGAGATCAAGGCCCAGTACCGACCTGAGGCTGATGTCTCAGAGAAGCGGCGACAGCTTCAAGAGGCGATTGGTGTGGTGACGCGTCAGCACGGGATCGTCAGTCAGAAGGCTGAACAGATGAGCGAGATGAAGGAGCAGATGGAGGAGCGGCTGCGGACGTTCGAGCGCTGGATGACGGAGCTGGAACAGATGGAGCGGAAGGCTCCTGTGGCCTGACGGCGCACCTTATTTAACAGAGAGAGGCCCCGGCTCTTAGCCGGGGCCTTTTGCGTATTCGGCCTGGACGGTTAGTGCTCTCCGCCTCCGCCTTCGTCTTCGTCGCTCGGCGGCGGCCGGTGTGGCTCAAAGCCGATGCGTCTCCGCAATAGGTAGCCCAGGGTGAGCAGCACCGCAGCGCCGCCCACGCTGGCCGTAGTGACCAACGCCGTGAGCAGGATGTCCGGCCCGTCGCCGTCGTCGGCGCCGCCGGCGGCCGTTGTCCCTTCGGCGGGTGGCGTTGCGGGAGGGGGCGTGGTAGTGGCGGCAGGCGATTGCGTGGCAGCGGCGACGCGTTCGCCAATCTGGAAGCGGAGTTCGCCGGAGCCCTCCTCGCTGCCCGCCGCCGCGGCAACCTGCCACTCAAGCGTATGCTCACCCTCGGGCGGGTTGTCTGGGGGGGTAGCCTGGACGTCCAGGCAGCGCCCGTTTGGAAGGAAGGCTATCCTCAGGTCCAGGTTGGGGCCGCTGGGCAGCTTGTAGCTGATTCGGAAGTCGCCCCTGATGACATGAGAGAAGCAGAGGTGGACCGTCTCCGGTGGCGCGATCAGCCGGGCGCCGTCCGGGGGGTCCGACTCGGTGAGCTCGATGCGCTCAGTCT
Source organism: Chloroflexota bacterium (assembly GCA_022564695.1). Lineage (GTDB taxonomy): Bacteria > Chloroflexota > Dehalococcoidia > SM23-28-2 > RBG-16-64-32 > JADFNQ01. Next base: position 15,415 of record JADFKX010000007.1, read on the forward strand.
GGGCGTAGGCCACTGACGCTAGGGACGCCAGGGCCATCAGGCCCAGTGCAAGCAGGGTGAGGGTGAGGGCACGCTTCACTTCTGAACGAGAATACTATCACACGGTGGTGTTTGAGCGTAGCGCGTCGCCGCCGTGTGGCGCCGTCCCGATTTTCTTGTTAGGCCAGGAACAGCCCTGATATAATGCGGACGCATCTTCACGATATCTTCTAATCTATGGCTAAACAGCGCATCAAATCGCAGAGGAAGGCCGAAGAGGAAGGGCTCCGCTACCGGCGCATCGTCGCCAAGGTGGGCACCAACGTGCTCACCGCCGGCACCGACAGGCTTAACCTGGAGGTTATGTCGGCGCTGGTGGGTCAGGTGGCGCGCCTGCAGAAGCGGGGCGCCGTCGTACTGATCGTAACCTCCGGCGCTATTACGGCCGGTCGGCATCGCCTAGGCGTCACGCGCGACCGCAAGGGGATGCCGTTCCGCCAGATGCTGGCCGCGGTGGGACAGGCTGACCTGATGCAGGCCTATCAGGAGCTGTTCGCCCGGCACGATGTTACCGTCGCTCAGACGCTGCTTACGCGCCGCGACTTCGCTGACCGGCAGGGGTACCTCAACACCCGCAATACCCTGCTTGGCCTTCTGGAGCTGGGGGTTGTGCCTATCATTAACGAGAACGATGTGGTGGCGGTGGAGGAGATTGAGGGGGCCTCGATCGGCGACAACGATAACCTATCGGCGCTAGTGGCCAACCTTGTGGACGCCGATCTGCTGGTCTTGCTGACCGATCAGGCCGGCCTTCACACCGCCGACCCCCGCCGCGACGCCAGCGCAAGCCTTATTTCACGCGTGGAGCGCATCGACGCCGAGATTGAGCGGCTGGCCGGCGATACGCGGGGCAGGGGCGTCGGTGGCATGGTCACAAAGCTGGAGGCAGCGAAGCTGGCGCTGGCAGGGGGCGCCGATGTCGTCATCGCCGACGGCCGCCGGCCGGACGTGCTCGTCGGCGTCGCGTGCGGCGAGGAGATAGGCACTCTCTTCTCCACCAGCGTTGACCGCATGGAGAGTCGCAAGCGCTGGATGGTGGCGGGGCTATCTCTGAAGGGGAGTATCGCCGTGGACGCGGGCGCCAGCAAGGCGCTGCGAGAGCAGCGGCGCAGCCTGCTGCCGGTGGGTGTGCAGGGTGTGGAGGGGGAGTTCCAGCGCGGTGACGCGGTGGCGATCACGGACGGCAACGGTCACCGTATCGCCTGTGGTATCGTCAACTACAGCGCGGAGGAGGTGCTGCGCATCCGCGGCCTCCGCTCCGACCGTATCGAGGCGGAGCTAGGCCACCACTACGGCGGCGAGGTGGTGCACCGGGACAACCTGGCGCTGCTGTGACCGCCCTGCGGGGGCCTCAGGGTGGACACGCCGGTTGTGGCAGCTTACGATGGCGTTGCCCCGCTCAGGTTCGGACCATCGCTTGGGCTGGAGGTGAGCTAACCGAAATGAATAACACGGAACCAGGTCACGGAGGATAGATGGGTTCAGTCATTAAGAAGAGGCGCAAGAAGATCAGCAAGCACAAGCATCGCAAGATGCTGAAGAAGACTCGCTGGCAGCGGCGGCACAAGTAACGCAGCCGCGCGTGTTGCCGGCTGTAGATGAAGGGTGATAGAAGAAGGGGTAAGCCTTGGCTGAGATGCGGCTTCTGGGAAAGCTGCTTGTCAACAACCCGCTGTACGCCTGGTTGCAGCGGCGGGAGGTGGCGAACCTTCATCGCCCGGCGCCCTTGTCCGCAGGGCTCACCATAATGGATCTGGGTTACGGCCGCGGCGTGGCGAGGAAGGCGGCGTGACCACCACGGCATCTGATATCCAGGCGAAGGGCGCGGCGGCGCGGGAGGCGGCGCGCGCCCTGGCGCGGTTGTCTGTGGATGTGCGGAACCGCGCCCTGGAGGCTATCGCCGACGCGCTGCCAGCGCGCGAATCGGACATACTGGCCGCCAACGCTAAGGACATCGAGGCTGGCCGCCAGGCCGGGCTTACGGAGGCGGTGCTGGACCGGCTGCTGCTCACCCGCGAGCGTCTGGAGGGGATCGCCGCCGACGTGCGCCAGGTGGCGATGCTGCCGGACCCGCTGGGTGAGATGTTCGACACGCGCACCCTGGCGAACGGTCTCCAGGTGGGACGCAAGCGCGTGCCCCTGGGGGTGATGGCGGCCGTCTACGAGAGCCGTCCAAACGTCACGGTGGACATCGCGTCGCTCTGCCTGAAGTCGGGGAACGCCTGCATCCTGCGCGGCGGCAAGGAGGCGATCCACTCCAACATCGTCCTCGCCGGCGTGGTCCGTGAGGCGATCGCGGGCGCCGGCGTGCCCCGGGACGCCGTGCAGCTCATCGAGAACACGGACCGCGCGTTGCTGGGAGAGCTGTTGAAGATGCGGGATGCGATCGATCTGCTGGTGCCGCGTGGCGGCGCTGAGCTGATCCGGTACGTGACGGAGAACGCATCGATGCCTGTGCTCACCGGCGGCACCGGCGTCTGCCACACGTACGTGGACGGCGCCGCTGATCTCGAAAAGGCCGTCCGTGTGGCCCACAACGCAAAGTGTCGCAAGTTCAGCATCTGCAACGCCCTGGACACGTTGCTGGTGCACGAGGCGATCGCGGAGGAGTTTCTGCCGGCGATGGGCCGTAGCTGGGCTGAGGCTGGGGTGGAGATGCGCTGCGATGAGCGGTCGCTGCGCATTCTAAAGGCGGCCGAGATAACGGGGCTTTCCCTAAAGCCCACAGCCGAGGATGACTTCGGCAAGGAGTTCCTGGCGCGGGTCGCAGCAGTGGGCATCGTCGATTCCCTGGACGAGGCGCTGGAGCACATCTACCGATTCGGCACCGGCCATTCGGACGCCATCATCACGGAGAATTACTCCGCCGCCATGCGGTTTCTGGATGAGGTGGATTCCGCCGTGGTCTACGTCAACGCCAGCACTCAGTTCACGGACGGCGCCCAGTTCGGTCTGGGGGCGGAGATAATCGACTCCACGCAGAAGACGATTGCGCGCGGGCCGGTGGGCCTGCGGGAGATAACGACTTACAAATGGATTGTCCTGGGCAGCGGCCAGACCAGGCCGCTGTAGACCAGACCAAGAACCACGCTCTCGTGTTGCGTGTTACCTATTGCTTGTCTCGATTGAAAGGGGGCCTGTGTGACTGATTACGTGTTCGAACGGGAGTGCCGTACGCCCTACTCGGAGTGTTATGTCCTCGGTTCCGGAGAGGAAGAGATCGGCCGCGTGGACATCCATTACACACCCTCCATCACCTACGCCACGCTCTGCGTGGGTGAGGACATGACGGAGGATGACATACGCGCGCTGGTGGAGGAGATCGACGAGCGGCTGGTGCTGACGACGGACCCGTTTCGGGAGGACTTCGTGGTGACGGTGTGGGCGGGACGAGAGGCCGCCGTCTTCTCCGACGAGGACGTTGAGGACGAAGACGAAGATGAAGACGAGGAGGTGGAGGGGAACGGCCGCCGCGAGAGGTAAGCGCTAAGAAGCTGTCTTACGGGCGGTCTTCGAGGATGCGATTCAGCGGGCCGCGGTGGCGACCGTCGTCCGGCTCCAGGTGGATGGTGACGACGGCCCCCGGCAGCCGCTCGCCGATCTCGCGCTCTATCACGTCGCACACGGTGTGCACCTCCCCCACCGTGCGATGGGCGTCCACGATGAGGTGCATGTCGATGTGTCGTGTGGGGCCGGCCTTGCGGCTGCGCAGTCGGTGGAAGCCGCGGATCTCGTCCTGGTGAGTGGCGATAATGTCGTGGATGGCGCGCAGCTCGTGGTCGGGCAGGGCCACGTCCATGATCTCGGTCAGCGCTGCGCGGGCTAGGGTAACCGCGGTCCAGCCCATGTAGGCGGCGAGCCCCAGGGCGATGAGAGGGTCGAACAGCCGCTCGCCGGTGACGCCAACGATGGCCAGGCCGCCGATCACCGCTCCGGCCTGGACGACGTTTGTCTGGAGGTGGGTGGCCTCCGAGGCGAGGGCGAGCGAATGGGCGCGCCGGGCCTCTCTGCGCATGTAGAAGGCGAGGACGATGTTGGCGGCCACGGCGACCAGCATTGGCGCTATAGCCAGGCCGACGTTGATCTCGGGGCTTCCCTCGATCAGTCTTCGGGTGGCCTGGAACACGACGAAGCCGCCACCGATGGCGACGACGGTGGCGGCCACTGAGGCGGAGATGCTCTCCACCTTGCCGTGGCCGTAGGGGTGCTCCTCGTCGGCGGGTCGGGCGGCGATGCGAATGCTGATCAATGCGGCGGCGCCGCCGACCAGGTCGGCGCCGCTATCGATGGCGTCTGACAGCACGGCGATGCTGCCGCTGATAATGCCCAGCGAGAGCTTGAGGGCCAGCAGGCAGACTGTGACGCCCAGGGATATCGCTGCTATTCGTACGGGTGCGGTCATCTCACTTGGAGAGACGCGGTGGGCCTCGCCCCCTAGGCACTCTTCCGGGACAACAGTTCGCGCGCCGCCTCCGCTATCGCCTGGGGCGTGAGGTGGAAGTGCTCCAGGAGCTCGTCCCAACGTCCGCTGACGCCGTAGCAGTCTTGCATTCCCAGGAAGGCGATGGGTACGGGGGTATGACGGGCGGTCATCTGAGCGACGAGGCTGCCCAGGCCGCCGTGGACCTGGTGATCCTCGGCGGTGACGATCGCTCCGGTCTCGACGGCGGCGGCGAGCGTCGCCTCCGTGTCCGCGGGCTTGAGGGAGGCGGCGTTAAGCACGCGGCAGCTGACCCCCTCCTGGGCCAGCAGCTCGGCGGCGTCCAGCGCGGCCTTGACCAGCACGCCTACGGCGATGACGGTGACATCAGAGCCGGGCCGGAGCAGATCCCACTTGCCAAGGGCAAACTGGTGGCCGTTATCGTAGATAACGGGAGTCTTGGGGCGGACGGTTCGGATATAGAAGGGCCCATCGTTGTTGGCCGCGGTCTCGATCGCCTGCTCCGCCTGGACCACGTCGGCGGGGACGATGACGCGGAAGTTGGGCAGGGAGAGCATGAGGGAGAGGTCTTCCAGGGCCTGAGCGGAGGCGCCGTCCTCGCCGACGACGATGCCGCTGTGGCTGGCTACCAGCTTCACGTTGAGGTTGGGCTGGGCCACGGCCATGCGCACCTGATCGAAGCAGTGGCCAGGCATGAACACGGCGAAGCTGCTGGCGAAGGCGATCTTGCCGGAGGCGGCCAGGCCGGCGGCTACGCCGATCATGTTCTGCTCAGTGACGCCGACGGTGATGAAACGGTCGGGAAACTCCTTGCCGAACTTGGCGGCGCTGGTGGAGACGCCCAGGTCCGCATCCACCACGACGATGTCCAGACCTTTCTGGGCCAGCTTGATAAGCGTTGGCCCTAGAGCGGCGCGGGTGGCTTCTGTACGGACTTCCTTGACCATCAGTCCGCCAGCTCCTTCAGCGCCTGCTCCAGCTGCTCTTTGGTAGCGGCCTTGCCGTGGAAAGAGGGGTTGTTCTCCATGAAGCTTACGCCCTTGCCCTTAGTGGTCTGACAGATGATGACGCTGGGCTGTCCTTTGTGCTGTTTAGCCTTCTCCAGCGCGTCGATGATCTCCGTGAATTGGTGCCCGTTCACCTCCTGGGCGTTCCAGCCGAAAGCGCGCCAGCGGTCTGCGAGGGGCTGGAGGGAGAGGATGTTCACGGTGTGCCCTTGGTCATCTATCCAGCCGCCGGGCCGCTGACCGTGACCATCGCGCTGCACGAAATGGGTGTAGTCGGAGAAGCCGTCGTTCTGGATGTGGTTGTAGTCCACGATGGCGGTGACGGTGTCGACGCGGTGGTGGGAGGTGGCGGCCGCGGCCTCCCAGGTCTGGCCCTCGTTGCAGTCGCCGTCGCTAAGCAGGCAGTAGACGTGGTAGTCAAGGTTGTCCATGCGGCCGGCTAGAGCCAGGCCCAGGCTGAACGAAAGGCCCATCCCCAGAGCGCCGGCGGACATTTCCACTCCAGGCGGCATGCCCATTATGTTGTGGCCCTGAAGACGGCTGCCCAGCTTGCGGAATGTCATCAGCTCTTCGGACGGGAAGTAGCCGGCCTCCGCCAGAACGGAGTACATCGCGGGCGAGGCGTGGCCCTTGCTCATGATGAAGCGGTCGCGCTCCGGCCAGGTGGGTTTCTTGGGGTCGTATCGGAGGACGTGGAAGTAGAGCGCGGTGAGGATATCGACGCTGGAGAGGGAGCCGCCGGGATGACCGGAGTTCACCTCGGTCGTCATGCGGACGATGTGCCTGCGGATGCGCCGGGCCGTTCTTTCCAGCTCCGGGACGCTGGCGCCGCTGATGGATGCCAAAGATGAGCCTTCCTTTCAAGGGAGAGAAGCGCCAATAGACATTATAAGAACGGTTTCACATGCCACGCAACCGGGGCGCCTGCTATCATGCCTCTCGTGATAATCGACTTTCATACTCATATCTTTCCGCCGCAGGTGCGGGAGAAGCGAGAGGAGTACCTTCGGCGCGACCCCACGTTCGCGGAGATGTACGGCAGTCCGCGGGCGAAGGTGGCGACGGCGGAGGAGCTGGGACGCAGCATGGAGGAGGCGGGGGTGAGCGTGAGCGTGGCGTTGGGGTTCGCTTGGCGAGAGCACGATGATTGCGTCCGTCACAACGATTATCTGCTGGAGGCGGCGGCGAACAGCGGCGGCCGCATCGTGCCGTTCTGCAACGTCAGTCCTCTTGGCGGTGAGGCGGCGGCGAAGGAGGTAGAGCGCTGCGCCCGCGGCGGGGCGCTGGGGCTGGGGGAGCTGCGTCCGGAGAGCCAGGGGTGGTCGCTGGACGGAGAGAGAGGGGATGCGCTGGCGGAGCTTGCATCGCGTCACGGCCTCATCCTGCTGTTCCATGTGACGGAGCCGGTTGGCCACGAGTATCCGGGGAAGCGCGGGCTGAGGCTGGAATCGTTTTACCGGTTCGTGGCGCGCGTCGGGGGTTTGTCGGTGGTTGGGGCGCATCTGGCGGGAGGGCTGCCGCTGCACGCTTCTAAGCTGTGGGGGCGAAAGGCGCTTTCGGGCGTGTACGCTGATACGGCGGCGCTGCGCTATCTGTACGAGGCTTCGGTGCTTCCCGGCGTGGTGCAGGGGTTGGGGGCCGACCGGTTGCTGTTCGGCAGCGATTATCCGCTGGTGAAGCAGTCGGCGGCGCTGGACGAGGTCCGCGCCAGCGGGCTGGATGACGCTGACTTGCGGTCCGTCCTGGGGGAGAGCGCCGGGCGCTTGCTGGGCCTGTGACGTTTAGGGGCTGCCGGCATGACGTGTGGCTATAATGAGGTACGGGTGAGCATGTCTCTTGAGGCTGAAGACCGGCAGCTGCGCCTGTTTGTGGCGGTAGACCTATCGCAGGAGGTGCGAGAAGAGTTGGGCCGCCTGCAGGACGATCTGAGGCGACGCGATCTCTCCAGCCTGAGATGGGTGAGGCCGGGGGGTATACACCTCACGCTGAAGTTCCTGGGCGACACGCCCGCCCAGAGGGTACCGGCTATAGAGGGGGCGCTGGCTGAGGCCGCAAACGGAGCGGCGCCTTTCCGCCTGGCGCTGGGGAAGCTGGGGACGTTTGGCAACCGGCGCGGCCCGCGCGTGCTGTGGCTGGACATCGCCGGCGAGGCGCAGCGGCTTGAGGAGCTGCAGGCGATGGTGGAGCGGGGTTTGATAGAGGCGGGGTTTCCGCCTGAGGAGCGTGCGTACTCGCCACACCTTACGCTGGCGCGAGTAGCTCAGCCTCCGCGGCCCGGGATGGCTGAGCGCGTATCGCGGGCGTTGGACGCGGTCGCAGCGCCGAGAGCGGAGTTTGAGGTGAGGGAGGTTCTGCTTATGCGCAGCAGCTTGCAGCCCGGCGGCGCCGTGTACGAGCGTCTGGCTGGGTTCCCGCTGGCGTAGAGTAGATGGCCGTGGAAGAGACCGTTGCGAAGAAACAGCTAGGGGAGGGGCCGCCGGTCGCTACCGGCAAGCGCAGGTTCAGCCTGCGCTATCTGAGGCCTAAGGCGGGGGTGGCGTTAGTGCTGTGGCGGGTTGAGGCCTACTCGGCGACGCCGCTGGCGCTGCTTCTGATCGCCACTCTGGGACGCTGGCCGGCCGCCCTGGTGATGGGCTCTGTGATGGCGGCCTTCGCCGCGGTTTTTCTCTACCTTCTGGAGGACGATCCTGCCTTGGTCGATGTGCGGGAGTGGGCCGGCCGCCGTCGTATAGGGCGCGCGCTGGAGCGGCTGGCGGATCGCGACGATGGGGTGGGGAAGGCGCGCAGAGTGGTAGCGCTGGTGCCCGGCGTCATGATCCTGGGGCCGTTCTGGCGGGCGGTGGCGTTTCACCTGTTCCGGATGCGGCGCTCGATGGCGTACGTACTCTCCGTGGGCGGCAGCTTTCCCCATGCTCTCCTGTGGACGGGGCTCGTACTGGGCGGCATCTGGGAGGGGTTTGTCTGGTCCTGGATCAAGGGGCTCTAGCGGGCACCGAACTCCTGGGTGCACCAGCGATTGTCGCCGACGACGTAGCAGCCGACGCCAATCTCGGTAGCCTGTTCGCTCAGGATGGTGGAGAGATGAGTCGGGCTGGCGGCCCAGGCCTGAATGATGCTGGTTGGGGCTTCCGCGTAGGAGCCACGGTAGAGGTTCTCCGCCAGGTAGCTCCAGCTGGTGTAGCCCGCGGCCACTGCCCGTGAAGCTGAGGTGGAGCCGTCAGGCCCCACGTGGGCGAACCAGTTGTTGGTCGCCATGGTCTCGGCGTAGGCTTGGGCGGCGGCGGTGAGGGCGCTGTTGACGGCCACCGGCGGTAAGCCGTACTGAGCGCGCAGGTCGTTGGTGAGGGTGAGTATGGCTGCGGCCGCTACGCCGTCAGCGTATTGCTGGGGTGGTGGTGGTGGTGGTGTCGGTGCTGGCGTCGGTGGGGGCTGAGCCGCTGGCGCTGGCGCTGGCGCTGGTGGGGAAACGGGCGCAGGTGTTGGTGTGGGTGTGGGGCTTGGGGTGAGTGTGGGCGTGGGCTCAGGCGTGGGAGTGGTGATAGGGACGGGTTGAGGGGGCTGGAACTCTCGAAGCACACTCACCGGGGCGGCGTACACGCTGGAGGCCACTGCCTCAGGTTCGGCCGCGCTGGGGGTGGTGATGCCGCCGAAGGAGGCGAGCAGGAGCAGGCTGAGGCACCAGCTTGCCCAGCGTATGAGATTAGATGCGGGTATGCGTGACATTGACGAATCGTTAGACGCGTACTGATGCGCTTTTGTTGCGTCCTCACAGGTAAACAGGGAGAGCAAGGCCTTGTTACAGGCTGCGGCCCACATGGAACGGCGGTTGCACTGGCTGGCGGGGGAGGGTTCTTGGGACAGGGTAGCGCGGGAGCGTGTTGGGGGTGGTGGGGCTACCCTGGGGCAACTCAGGAGGTATAGCCCTTGGGGTGGGACTGGCGCCAGCGCCAGGCGCTATCGACGATGGCTTCAAGGCTGTTAACCGCGGGCAGCCAGCCGAGGTCATGTTTGGCTTTATCGTTAGAGGCGACGAGCTGCGCTGGGTCGCCGGGCCGCCGCGGCTCCTCTCTGACTGTGATTGGCTTTCCTGTCACCTTGCCAGCGGTCTCGATCACTTCTCGGTTGGAGAAGCCGGCGCCGCTGCCCAGGTTGTAGACGCTGCTGTCTCCGTTGGAGGCGGACTCCAGGGCCAGGATGTGGGCGCTGGCCAGGTCCGAGACGTGGATGTAGTCGCGAATACAGGTGCCGTCCGGGGTAGGGTAGTCGGTTCCGTACAAGGGGACGTCTTCGCGCTGCCCCAGAGCGGCCTGGAGGACGATGGGGATGAGGTGAGTCTCCGGCCGGTGGTCTTCGCCGCGCAGGTCTGTAGCGCCGGCGGCGTTGAAATAGCGCAGCGAGGCGTAGCGGATGCCGCCGCTCTGCTCGTACCAGGGCAGCATCCGTTCCACAATCAGCTTACTTTCTCCGTAGGGATTGACGGGCCGGACGGGCGCGTCTTCAGTAATGGGCACTGAGTCCGGCTGGCCGTAGACGGCGGCGCTGGAGCTGAACACGAAACGGCCGACGCCGTAGGCGATCATGGCGTTGAGGAGGGCGATGCAGCCGCCGACGTTGTTGGCGAAATAGCGGCCCGGGTTGAGGACGGACTCGCCGGCTTGAATGTAACCGCCGTAGTAAACGACGGCATCGAATGAGCGAGAGGCCATGAGACGGCCCAACGCCTCCTCATCGCGCGTGTCGCTTACCACCAGCTCCGCCTCGCGGTTGACGGCCTCGCGGTGGCCGGTGACGAGGCTGTCAAGGACGGTGACGTCGTGCTTGGCCTGGAGGAGTTGGTCGACGGTGACGCTACCGATATATCCGGCGCCGCCAACGACCAGGACTCTCACCTAACTGTCGCCACCATCCTCGCTATATGGTCACGGAACATGAGGCCGGGATCAGTCTTCGATCTGCTTGAACACGAGGCAGGCGTTCTGGCCGCCGAATCCGAAGCTGTTCTTGAGGGCCACGCGGATGTCGGCGCGGCGGGCCTCATTTGGGACGTAATCAAGGTCACAATCGGGATCGGGGTTCTCGTAGTTGATAGTGGGATGGATGATACCGTGTCGCATGGATTCCAGGCAGGCGACGGACTCCAGGGCGCCGGCGGCGCCGAAGGGGTGGCCGATCATGGACTTGGTGGCGCTGATAGGTATGCGGTAAGCCTGCTCCCCGAACGTCTTCTTGATGGCGAGCGTCTCTGAGCTGTCGTTCAGCTTGGTGGAGGTGCCGTGAGCGCTGATGTAGTCTATCTCTTCCGGCGCAACGCCGGCGTCCTCCAGGGCCCAGGTCATCGCGCGGATGGCGCCTTCACCGTCGGCGCGGGGGGCGACGACGTGATGGGCGTCGCTGCAGGCGCCGTAGCCCGCGATCTCAGCGATGATGGGGGCGTTGCGGCGGCGGGCGCGCTCAAGGTCCTCGAACACGAAGACGGCGGCCCCCTCGGAGGCTACGAAGCCGTCTCTATCACGGTCGAAGGGCCGGCTCGCCTTCTGCGGCTCATCGTTACGTGTGGAGAGGGCGCGCATGATGGCGAATCCTGATAGGCCGAGCTCGCACAGCGCCGCCTCGGTGCCGCCGGTGAGAACGACGTCGGCGCGGCCGGAACGGATCAGGTCCATGGAGTCGCCCATGGCCTGGGTGCCGGCGGCGCAGGCGGTGATAACGGTGTTGGAGTAACCCTTGACGCCTAGGATCATGCTGAGCTGTGCTGCGGCCATGTTGGGCAGCATCTTGGGCATGAAGAAGGGGTCTATGCGCATGCCGCCTTTTTCACGGATGGAGTTAACGGCCTCCTCGATGTTGGGCAGGCCGCCGATACCGTTGCCCAGGATGACGCCGACCCTGCTGAGGTCTTCTTCGCGCCGCAGATCCAGCTCGGCGGCTTGCAGCGCCTGTTGGCCGGCGGCGACCGCGAACTGGCTGAAACGGGACATGCGACGGGCCTCGCGGCGGTCCATATAGTCCTGCGGGTCGAAGCCCTTCACTTCGCCGGCGATGCGGGAAGGGTAGCCGGTGGCGTCGAACTGGGTCACGTAGTCGATGCCCGATTTGCCCTCAACGCAGGCTTGCCAGAACTCTGAGACGGAGTTGCCCAGGGGCGATATCGCCCCCATGCCGGTTATGGCTACGCGAGTGCCGTTCCTACCTGCCATGCGGGTACCTCCCAGCCGCTTGTCTCTAAGCCGTTGCCGCAATCCCCCGGAGATAGGCCCGCCCCTCAGCCGCTACGAACAGCGAGCCCGTGAGACATATTACCTCTTCGCCCGCCGCTGTCGCCAGCACCTTTTCCAGCGTTTTGGACACTCCGTTCTCCGCGTCGGCCTCGGCGCCAGCTTCGCGAAATGCGGCTGCCACCTGTTGCGGTGGCATCGCCCGCGGGTGGCCGGTCCGGACGGCCGTAACCCGGCGCGCAATGGGCGCTAGCTCCTGGGCCAGGCCGGTCACATCTTTGTCTGCGGACATGCCTACTATCAGGAACGCGCTCTGGCAGGAAAGGTAATCTGTCAAGGTCTGGCGAAGGCAGCGCGCGGAATCGCGGCTGTGAGCGCTATCTGCTACCACCAGGGGCTTCCGACGCAGTATCTCCATACGTACAGGCCAGGATACGTGTGCGAGCCCGTGCTGGATGGCTTCATCGGGA
>JADFKX010000115.1 GCA_022564695.1 Chloroflexota bacterium
CAACCCAGCGCCGGGGCCAGCGCGGGAGTCTGAGCCCGCTCCTCCACCGCCGCCACCGGCCAGTATCGGCTACGTCTGGCCCTTCGCAGGCTCCATCTCCTCCTACTTCGGCGAATACCGTGGCGGCAGCTCCTACCATCTGGCGATCGACATCGACGCCTTCGGCCGCTACGGCGCCCCCGTCGTCGCCGCCTCCACCGGCACCGTCGTTCTCACCGCCAGCCTGGGCTGGGGCCTGGGCACCTACGTCGTCATCCGCCACGCCGATGGCTCGGAGACCGTCTACGCTCATCTAGCAGCCATCTACGTGGCCCAAGGACAAGTCGTGGGCCAGGGCGAACAGATAGGTACCATCGGTTGCACGGGCTACTGCACCGGCGCCCATCTGCACTTCGAGCTCTGGCTCGGCGGCTCGGTGGTAAACCCACTGGCGTACCTCCCTTAGAATTCCATATCATAATCATGCCAAGACTCTTGCCGTTACTGGCGGCCTTTCTCTCCCTGGCCCTCCTGGCCCCGGCCACGCCCGCTGCCGCCAAGGAGGCGCCCGCCTACCTCGCCATCGGCGACTCCCTCACCTTCGGCGTCGGAGCCTCGGACCCGGCCACCGGCGGCTACGTGGCCATCACCTACGACACCCTACGCAAGAGCGAGCGCTACCGCGACCGCGGCCTGGATCTGATCAACCTCGGCGTCCCCGGCGCTACCAGCGCTGACCTCCTACTGCCCGGCGGTCAACTGGAGCGGGCCATTAACGAGATCATCGAGCGCCAGGAGGACACCTCCTCCTCCGACGACAACGTGGAGATCATCACCATCGGAATCGGCGGCAACGACGTGCTCGCCCTGGCCACGCCTGACTCCCCCTGCGTCGCTGACCCTCTCGCCTCGGAATGCCAGATACTATTCGAGGAGATGCTCACCGTGTTAGAGGAGAACCTTACGCAGGTGCTTAGCAGCCTGCGAGAGGCCGCCCCTAAGGCCAAGATCGTCGTGCTTGACCTCTACAGCCCCCTGTCGGGCAGAGGTGACGCGGCCGAACTGATAGCGGACTTCGCCATCCGGGGGATCAACGATCTGACCCAGAGCGTAACCTCACAGACGGAGTTCGGCGCCAATCTGGTCAGCGTTTATCCTCTGTTCCGAGGCCGCGCCGCCCAGCTCGTGGCTGGTGACCAGATTCATCCCAACGATGAAGGCCACGCGCTCATGGGCGAGGTCGTCCTGGCCGAGATAGAAGGCCGGGAGCCGGTCCTGCCCGATGACCTGATCACGCCGATGACTGTTGACGAGATTAGCACCCAGCCCGTGGGACAGGGTGGACTACAGCCGCCTCCGGCCCAGGACGGTGACGATGGCTCCAACCTGGCCCTCCTGCTGGCGATCGCGATACCAGCGGCCTTGCTCGGAGCGGCGTCTGTCGCCGGCGTTTACCTGACTGCCCGCGGCCGCTAGCGCCGATAGTCCAGCAGCAGCAGTTGCATCTCTTGGGGCAGGGTGCTGCGGGTAACCGTCAGCTTGGGCTGGGGCTCCAGGTCCTTGGCGCCCATCTCCTTAAGAAAGCGGTCCAGCGGCTCCAATTCGTCCTTCGTGACCTCAGTGCGATAGTGCATCGGGATGACGATAGCGGGCTCGATGAGGTTGACCACCTCCGCCGCCGTCGCCCCGTCAATCGTCGTGTTCCCGCCCACTGGTATCAGCAGCACACTCACGCCGCTCATCTCCTCCACCTGTTCCGGCGTGGGTTTATGCCCCAGGTCTCCCAGGTGGCAGACGCGTAGCTCCTCCATCTCCAGCACGAACGACACGTTGGCGCCGCGAGTGGCCCCGTTCTCCGTGTCATGATAAGTGCCTACGCCGGTCATAAAAGCGCCGTGAATCTCGTACTCCCCGGGCCTAGTAAGGCGGACCGGCTTGCCTGCCACCGCCTTCATGTACGAGTGGTTTTCATGGTCGTGGCTGATCGTGACAATGTCCGCCGTGGGCTTGCCGATTGTATAGCCGGAAGAGGGCGGACAGGGGTCAGTGACGATCGCGGCGCCGCGGCCGCGAATGCGGAAACAGGAATGGCCGAGCCAGGTTATCTCCACGTGGACGGTCCGCTCCGAAGGAACGCGATGTCAGGTACCAAGGGATGGGTCGGGATGCCGGTATCTACTCTTCGAACTCTTCCTCAGAGCCGCGGTGGCGCCAGAACCTGAGGGCCGCGAAAATAGCGCCGATCAGAGCCACAAGGAAGAACACCTTTCGTTTCTTGCCGCCCTTCTTCCGCGGGGCTTCTTCTGTGTTCGCCTGGTCTTCTTCTGCCATGACGCGAACTCCTTTGGACTCGTATGGGGTCGCGCTGAGTATAGCAAGCTCCCCGAAGGCGGGTCAATACGGCCCGGTGGCCTACGCCCGGCGCCGCTCTTGACACCTTCTCTACGGGGGTGCTACGCTGAATCTTAGTTAGCACTCTCACCCTGCGAGTGCTAATTGCTAAGGTTGGCAACATGCTTACCGAGAGACGAGAACAGCTGCTGCGTTTCATCGTGGACGAGTACGTCCGCTCCGCCCAGCCGGTTGCCTCCAGCGCTGTGGTCCAGCGCTACGGGTTGCCCGTCTCCTCCGCTACCATCCGCAACGAGATGGCGCGGCTGGAGGACGAAGGCTACATCGTGCAGCCGCACACCTCGGCCGGTCGCGTCCCCTCCGATAAGGGGTATCGTTACTACGTGGAGGCGCTCATGCGCCCTCAGGAGCCCCCCGCCGCCGTCCAGCAGACTATCCGCCACCAGTTCCACCAGGCGGCTGGCGAAACGGATGAGTGGGCCCACCTGGCCGCTGCCGTACTCGCCGCCCGTCTCAGCTACGTCTCCGTGGTCACTGCTCCCCACGCCGCTCAGACGCGGCTGCGCTCGCTCCAGCTCGTGAGCGTTCACGACTACGTGGCCCTCCTCGTCCTCGTCCTCCAGGAGACGCTTGTCCTCCAGCAAACGCTCACCCTGGACCGGCCCCTCTCCCAGGCTGAGCTGGCCGCTGTCGCCGCCCACCTTAACTCCCTCTACGCCGGCCGCACCGTGGACGAGATCCGCGCCATGCAGATGGAGCACCGCTCATTCGAGGCCCAGGCCGTGCACGCCGCCCTCGATCTGATGGAGTCTGAGGAGGCAGAGTCATTCGGTGAAGCCTATCTCGAAGGCCTCCGCGACATGCTCCTAGAGCCGGAGTTCGCCCAGGGAGACCGCATGCTGGCCCTCATGGACCTCCTCGGAAGCTCCAACCTCGATAAGGCGATACCTTTCGCCCGCGCTGCCGGCGATCAGCCTGCTCGTCCGGGTGAAGTGACCGCGATCATCGGCAGTGAGCACCCCCAGGACGCCATGCAGCAGTGCAGCATCGTCATCTCCCCCTACGGCGGCCCCTCCGGCCTCCGCGGCGCCATCAGCGTCGTCGGGCCCACCCGCATGAACTACTCCAGGACAGTCTCCATGGTGCGCTACATGAGCGGCATCATGGAGGAGCTCCTGGACGCCTACTTCGGCTAGACTTCATCTGGAGCGAACACATGACTGACAACCCCCGTAAGAAAAAACCTGCTGAGCCGCCCGAGGCCGAACCCCGAACGCCCGCTCAGCCTGAGCCCGAATCCGCTAAGGCTGAGCCTGCCGAAACCGGCACCCTCGAGGAGCAGCTCGCCAACGCCAAAGAGGACGCCCAGAAATACCTCGGCAACTGGCAGCGCGCCGAGGCCGACTTCCAGAACTACAAGCGCCGTGTGGAGCAGGAGCGCAGCGAGAGCCGCCGCTTCGCCTCCGCCGCCCTCATCATCAACGTCCTCCCCATCATCGACGACCTGGAGCGCGCCCTCGGCAGCCTCGATGCCCGCCTCGCCGGCCTCACCTGGTTCGAGGGCATCGTCCTCATCCACCGCAAGCTACTCGCGCTTCTCGACAGCGCCGGCGTCACCCCCATCCAGACCGAGGGCCAGCAGTTCGACCCCAGCATCCACGAGGCCGTCACCCACGTCGACGGCGAGGACGGCAAGGTGCTGACGGAAGTCCAGCGCGGCTACAAGCTGCACGACCGCGTCCTCCGCCCCGCGATGGTGGTGGTCGGCAAGGGCGAAACGAAAGAGGAGAAAGAGGACACGAAAGAAGAGAAAGAGGCGGACTCGCCTGAAGGCGGCGAGAAGAAGGAAGAGGGAGGGGAGAGCGGGAAGAAGGAAGAAGGCGAGAACGGGGGGACCGATTACCCGTGACCGAGTCGCTGTTTTTGAGGACCGTTATCGCGGTGTTATGGGATTTCGACAACACTCTGATCCCCGGTAACATGCAAAAGCCGCTGTTCAAACGCTTCGGCGTCGTCGAGCAGGAGTTCTGGGACGAAGCCAACGGATTGGAGAGCTATTACAAGGGGCGGGGGCTTCAGGTTTCACCGGAGATTCTATATCTAAACCACATGCTCACCTATGTCCGCGAAGGGAAGTTCAAGGGTTTGGATAACGCCCTTCTCAAGGAACTGGGGAGCGATATCGAATTCCATCCTGGCATCCCGGACTTCCTTGGACACTTGAAGAAGGCCGTAGAGGAGGATGCGGGCTACCGCGATCACGATATCACCGTCGAACACTATGTCATCAGTACAGGACTTCGGCAGATGATACTTGGTAGCCGCATCGCTGGACATGTCGACGATGTGTGGGCCTGCGAGTTTGTGGAGAACCCCGCGCCGAGCGGGTACAGCAAAAGCGGCGTGCAGCACCTTATGCCCCTGCCGGCCGAATCACCTGCGGGCAGTACTCCGGCGGCGTCCGCGGCTTCTGAAAAAGAAATATCACAGATCGTATTCCAGATCGACAACACAACCAAGACGAGGGCTGTCTTTGAGATCAACAAGGGTGCCAATAAGAACCCGAAAATCAGCGTGAACGCTACCATCCCGCAGGAGTCGCGGCGAGTCCCGTTCCGCAATATGATCTACGTCGCGGACGGACCTAGCGACATCCCCGTGTTTTCAATATTGAATCAATATGGTGGAAGCACCTTCGCTGTATATGATCCCAACGACGATACGCACTACGCCAACGTGTACGATCTGCAGGAGCAAGAGCGGGTGAAGTCGTTCGGTCCCGCAGACTACACTCCGGGCTCCCACACGTTCCGATGGATTCTCCATACTGCGCAGAGAATAGCCGACAGGATAGTCGCTGACCGCAAACGCGCATTGGACGAAACTGTGCAGGCGCCCCCGAGGCACGTGAAGGTCCGGGAGGAGGCGCCAGAGACGCTCGAGGCAGATGATGCGGCGCCGGATCAAGGAGAGACGGCGTGATGAAGAGACACGTAAGTGAGGAGTAACGCCCCATGCCTGAACCATTCGTCAAACAATCTGCGACCCATCTGCGCCCATGCCTAAACCGTTCGCCAAACAATCTGCGACCTATCTGCGCCCACCTGCGGCCAATCGTCACCCCATCCACCAGAAGGAGTAACGCCCCATGCCTAAAGCGATAGGAATAGACCTCGGAACCACAAACTCCGCCATGGCCGTCATGGAGGGCGGCGAGCCCGTCGTCATCCCCAACGCTGAAGGCGGCCGCACCACCCCCTCAACCGTCGCCATCGGCAAGAGCGGCGAGCGCCTCGTCGGCCAGGTCGCCAAGCGCCAGGCCGTCACCAACCCGGAGAACACCGTCTTCTCCATCAAGCGCCTCATGGGCCGCCGCTTCGACGATGAAACCGTCCAGGCCGACCTCAAGGTCCTCCCCTACAAGCTCGACGCCGCCGAAAACGGCGACGCCCGCGTCTGGATGGGCGAGCGCTCCTACTCCCCGCCGGAGATCTCCGCCATGATCCTCCAGAAGCTCAAGGCCGACGCCGAGGCCTACCTTGGCGACACCGTCAGCGAGGCCGTCATCACCGTCCCCGCCTACTTCAACGACTCCCAGCGTCAGGCCACCAAGGCCGCCGGTGAGGTCGCCGGCCTCACCGTCCTCCGCATCATCAACGAGCCCACCGCCTCCTCCCTCGCCTACGGCCTCGACAAGTCGGAGGAGAAGACCATCGCCGTCTACGACCTCGGTGGTGGCACCTTCGACGTCTCCATACTGGAGATCGGCGAGGGCACCTTCCACGTCAAATCCACCGCTGGCGATACCCACCTCGGCGGCGACGACTTCGACCAGCGCATCATCGACTGGCTCATCGACGAGTTCAAGAAGGATCAGGGGATAGATCTGAAGGAGGACCGCATGGCCCTCCAGCGCCTCAAGGAGGGCGCCGAGAAGGCGAAAGTGGAGCTCTCCACCGTGATGCAGACGGACGTCAACCTGCCCTTCGTTACCGCTGACCAGGCCGGCCCCAAGCACCTCAACATCACCCTCAGCCGCTCCAAGCTGGAGCAGCTTGTCGGCGACCTCGTCGACAAGACCATCGACCCCTGCCGACAGGCGCTGGAAGACGCCAAGGTCACCCCCGATGAGGTCGGTGAGGTGATCCTCGTCGGCGGCCAGACCCGCATGCCCATGGTCGTCGAGGCGGTCAAGAAGTTCTT
>JADFKX010000116.1 GCA_022564695.1 Chloroflexota bacterium
GGCAAACGTCCTGCCCCACAAACGCACTGGCATCTGCCACGACTGGAAGGTATCCCGATACCAGCGGGTCACCAGGAAGCGTCTGGTAGATGTTGAGCAGGACATCCGCCGTCGCAACCGTAAACGGGTCCGCAGCGATGCCGGCCACCGTTACCAGGTCAGCTCTGAACTGCTGGGTTGTGTCGCCGGTGTAGTCCAGTGAATCAGGGCTATAGAAGAAGGGCCACTCGTTGTTGATGTAGAGCTGGAAGCTGATGCCTCCAGATGCCAGGAAACCGCATCGATACAGCGCGTGCGAGCCGGGGCCGGTCTGGTTCGTCATCGCTGCCTGGAGCCCTTCCGGCGGAGCGATAACCGAGGTGGGGCTGCCGGAGCAGGCGCCCTGCGGTAGCGCGGCGCCTGTCTGGTTGCACCAGCTGCCTGAGCCGCCCGCCATGTCGACCACCGTCCAGCAGGGGATCTCGTTCGTGTCGACTAGGCCGGCCTCGAAGCCATCGTTGCCGCCTGTCGGGCAGGATGCAGGCGTGGGTGTGGGCGTTGGCGTAGGAGTGGGTGCCGGTGTAGGTGTGGGCCCGGATGACCCACCGCAGTTGTAGTTTGGCTGGCCCACGTAGACCAGGGGTTCCGGATAAACGTCGGGGTCGCCGCTGAAGCCGCAGGCAGCGTCCGTCTGGGGCTTGGCGTCGAGGGCGCTCATCGCTGCGTTATGGGCGGCCAGGGAATCGCTTGAGGGGCCAACGCTCAGAGCGCCATCGCCGATGAGCTTGGCCACGGCTCCAGTGACGTGGGGCGCGGCCATGGAGGTGCCGCTGATGGTGTTGTAGCCGCCACTTTTCCAGGTTGAGAGGATATCGACGCCGGGGGCGGCGATGTCGACGGCTTCCCCGTAATTGCTGAAGCTGGCGAAGGTGTCGTCTGCGCCGTAGCTGGTGGAGGGGCCAAGGCCGCCACCCCGGCCATCGGAGTCGGCGATGGCGGAGACGGTAACCGTCTCCGGGTAGGCGGCGGGGACGAAGTAGAGGGCAGGGTTGCTGTCATTGCCAGCCGCCACCACGTGGACGACGCCGGCCTTGGTGGACTGGCAGATGGCCCAATGCAGGGGGTCGGTCACCGTCGTCCCATCGAAGCCGCAGCTAGCGTTGTTGGGTGGCGGCGCAGCCAGACACCAGATGAAGAAGACGACAGCACAGCCGCCCAGGCTCATGCTGGCTACGGCGATGTCGTTGTTGGGGTCGCCGTCGGTTCGGGTCGCGGTCACCCAGTCGATACCGGCGATGACGGTCGACCAGCTACCGCTGCCGCTATCGTCCAGGACCTTCACCGGGCAAAGGGTGACTCCTGGAGCCATGCCTCTGACACCGAGACTGTTGCCGGCGATGGCGCCGACGGTGCCTGCCACGTGTGTGCCGTGGCCGTGGCCATCATCGGGGTTTCCGACGCCGATAGAATCAAATTGGCAAGTATCTGACACATTCAAGTCCGTGTGGTTCAGGTCGATACCGGTGTCCAGGATGGCGACACGGACATCGGAGTAATCGCCGCCGCCCGGCGGAGAGCTCCCCTCAGCGTCAATGCGGTCGATGCCTGTCGGCGTGGTATCAACGGCGCGCACTACACGGTCTGGGACCACGTTATTCACTCGCGGGTCGGCAAGCAGGGCGTTGACCTGATCCGGGGAGAGGCCGGCGGCGAAGCCGCGCAGGGCCTGCTGGTAGACCAGGTCGGCGCTGAAGCCATGGCGGCGGCCCAGTATGCTGGTGTAGTCGGCGGCGTCTGTCCCCTCCTGTAGCACGACGATATATCGGCCGGGGATCACGCCGCGGTTAGCGGGCGCTTCGGCGTCTGCGCCGTGAGCGAAGACGATGCCCAGGGCGATCAACGCTGCGCCAAGGCCCAATATTGAGTCTGGCCGCAAACGTCGCGGCATCTACTGTACCTCCCCTTGGGCTGCAAAAAGCAGTCACCCGCATCACCCAGGCGGGATGCGGGTGACATAATTATCGGTGTTGAAGGCACGCCTATCAATGCATTCCGGAAGTGAGGGACGTTTCTTCAAGTACTTGCATGTTGCAGTGGGGACGGTAGCGCTGGGGGCTGAGGCGCCCCCGACTGCAGGATCGCCGATAAAAGGACTGCGGCCGCGATATCGCGGCCGCAGTCTGTGAGCTGCTTATACGGGCCCTAGCCGGTCTCAGCTAAGGGAGGGGGAAGATATCGACGGTGATCCAGACGCCCTGGCCACACCTTTTGGGACCACCCTTGCAACCGCCGCCGCCGCCCTTTTCTTCGGTGCTGTCAGAGGCGTCGGTGTGGTTGTAGATAAGGTTTAGCTGGTAGGTGTCGTGGAAGTTCGGCGATGTTAGGTCCGCGCCTACGAACTCTTGGTCATTCATGCAGGTCTCAGGGTTGTTGTCCGCATCGCTGCCAGTCTCGTCCCGGTTGTGGCCCAGGCCCAGTACGTGGCCGAGCTCCTGACAGAGTACGTGGTCGGCGAGGCCCGGGTAGCCGTTAGCCTCGTAGTAGGCCAGGTAGGTAGTGTTGAGCTTAACCTCACCCTTGGTGATGTGGCCGTCGTCCAGGAAGATGCGGGCGAGGCCCAGCCAGAACTGGCTGGTTTGTTCGCTGACCGTGATGTTGCCCTTCTTCGCGTCGGTCAGGGTGGGCTGGATGTCGCTGCGCTTGATTGTGAGGTCTTTATCCGCGTAGGCCCACTCCAGCACCCCTGCCGGAACATCGTATAGGGTGGACGATGTCTTGTCCCTTACGGTCGGCGATAGGGTATCGCTGGGCCAGTGGTAGCCGTTCCAGGAGTGGTCGGCGGAAGCCACCGAGACGACGGTCAACAGGACCGCGAGGGCGACCGCTAGCACCAGTATTTTCTTGATCATGACTATCCTCCATCTCCATGCCGGGAGACACTCTCCGGCTTGGCCCAACGCAGGTGATGCAATAAATCTATTATCGGGCGTAAGTTGAGTGCCCGTCAATGAATTCAAGAAGGGTCGAGCGCTTCTTCACCCGTTGTTAACTCAGACCGCGCTCGCCCAGGGCGCGCTTGGTGACGACGCCGATCTCGGCGGGGCTGTCCACGATCGTTGCGCCGGCGGCGGCGAGCGCATCCTTCTTGGCCTGGGCGGTGCCGGCGGCGCCGACGATGATGGCGCCGGCGTGGCCCATGCGGCGTCCGGGCGGGGCGGTGGCGCCGGCGATGAAGGCGATGACCGGCTTGGACATCTGGGAGCGGATGTATTCAGCGGCTTGCTGCTCTGCGACGCCGCCGATCTCGCCGATGAAGACGACGGCGGCGGTGTGAGGGTCTTCGTTGAACAGGCGTAGGGCTTCAGTGGGGGTGGTGCCGATCACGGGGTCGCCGCCGACGCCGACGCAGGTGGACTGGCCGATGCCGCAGGCGGTGAGCTGGGCTACGGCTTCGTATACGAGTGTGCCGGAGCGGGAGATGACACCCACCTTGCCGGGGGAGAAGACGTCGCCGGGCATGATGCCAACGCGGGCCTGGCCGGGGGTGATGACGCCCGGGCAGTTGGGGCCGATGATGGTGATGCCGGAGCCGTTCAGGAAGCGACGGGCGCGAACCATATCCATGGTGGGGACGCCCTCAGTGATGCAGATGATGACCGGCATTTCGGCGTCCGCGGCCTCCAGGATGGCGTCCGCGGCGAAGGGTGCGGGGACGAAGATGAGGGAGCAGTTGGCCTGCGTGGCGGCTACGGCCTGGCGGACGGTATCGAAGACGGGGACCTCGTCTATGGCCTCGCCGCCGCGGCCGGGGGTGACGCCGGCGACGACGTTGGTGCCGTATTCGATGCAGCGGCGGGTCTGGAAGGAGCCTTCGCGTCCGGTGATGCCCTGGACGAGGAGGCGGGTGTCGTTACCGACGAGGATGCTCATGGGGCGGTGAACTTCCGGGCTTGGCTGGCGGGGACGAGCTGACCGGCGTGCATCGATTCGTGTTCTGTGAACCCGTCTATGTAATCAAGGACGTTGCGGGTGCTGCCGTCCGACATGGTGATGGGCGCCGAGAGCTGGTCGGGGCGGACGTGGCTGAGGAGGCGGAAGGTCTCGTGGCGGGTAGCGGCGAGCTCGTCGACGAGCTCGTGGACGGAGCGACCACGGCGCTCCTCGACGGCGTGCTCGTTCCAGCTTTCCCAGTCCTTTAGCGCCTCTAGCTCGGCCTCGTCGCGGTCGCCGAGGACGGTTCGAAGGCGGGTCTGGATACGGAGGTCGTTGGAGGCGACGTGGGCCAGGATGTCCCTGTACGTCCAGCCCTGGTTGCCGCTCTCTTCCTCCCAGGTGTCTTCGGCGATGGAGTAGACGGTGCGGAGGAACCCCTCGCGGTAGCGGTACATGAGGCGAAACCGCTCCTTGATCTCCGGCAGGAAGGTGAGCTTCTCCGGCTGCCAGTTGGTCTCGACGGCGCGGCGGATGTCGTCTGCGTGCTGGCGGTCATGGTAGCCGAACCAGAGCCAGTCCTCGACGTGGAGGTCGTAGTCGGGGCCCATGGGGACGGTGTAGGCGAGAACGGGGAGGTGCTTCTCGCTGAGCTTGAGGGCGGCGTTGTGCATGGCGTCGTGGCAGCGGAAGAGCAGCTGGCGCATGTCCTCGGGGGTGAGGTCGCGTCGCTCGGCGACGACGGCGGCGTTGCGGGCGCGGACGTCGAATGTCTTGCCGGTGTCGGCGATGAACTCCGGGGTGAGGACGCCGGCGAGGATGAGGCCGACACCGCGGGGGCTCATATCGCCGATGCAGTGGGCGATGAGGTCCTTAACGGTCCAGTCGCCGTAGGGGACGGGGCGAGACCAATCGTCGTTGGAGAGGGAGTCGACGACGCGGAGGAGGTCGCGGTGGGCGATGCGGAGGTCGTCCATTGCGGCCTGGACGAGGGGGAGGGTCATGGTGTCGCTTCCATATCTAGCCGCGACTCATATTACGATGGTGATAGAGGTTAGCGGAAGCGGCGGCAGAGCATCTGTATTCAGAACAGCGATGGGGGTATGATTCGCAGGCAGCGGTACGCACCTTAGAGAGGGAGGGCCACCATGGCTGATCACGTGACGTTATTCCGTATGAAGGCGCAGCCGGGGAAGAGACAGGCGGTGATCGATCAGTTCGCGAAGTGGGAGCGGGAGCACAGGGCTACAGCGAGGGGCTTCCGGCATTCTCTCCTGCTGGCGAACAACGATGACCCGGACGAGCTGATGGCTGCGGTCCGGTTTGACAGTACGGAGAGCTATAATGCGAACTCCGACCGGGCGGAGCAGGGCGCGTGGTTCCAGGAGCTGCGGGCGCTGCTGGCGGCGGACCCGGAGTGGTTCAACGGGACGCTGGTGCGGGAGGGGGCGGGCTAGCGGCGACCCATGATACGACGGCGCGGGCGGGGAGTGGAAGCGGGGGTGGGCGCTAGTTTTCCGGCTCGGCGACTAGGCGCTCGAACTCGGGGCCGAGCTTGGGATCCGCACGCAGGTTGTCGAAGTCTTCGTCCTCGCGCGCCATCTTGCGGTACTTCGCGTCCCGAGAGATGGCTTCTCTCAGGCCGTTCAGCGATTCCTTCAGCCGGGCCGCAAGCGAGTAGAGGCACGCGCGGTTGTAGAGCGTGCCGGGGTGATCGGGCCGGAGTTCGAGGGAGCGGTTGTAGTCGACGAGGGCTTCGTCGTAGCGCTGAAGGTCATCTAGAGTATTGCCGCGATTATTGCGGGTGTTGGGGTCATCGGGTTTGAGTTCGAGGGCGCGGTTGTGGGCTGACAGGGCTTCATCGTGGCGTTGGAGGTCATCCAGGGCGATGCCGCGGTTGCCGAGGGCGTCTGGGTCGTCAGGCGTGAGTTCAAGGGCGCGGTCGTATTGCTCCAGCGCCCTGTCGTAATCGCCTGCCGCGTAGAACGCGTTCGCCTGAAGGAAGTGGTCATCGAAGGTCTTGGGGGGCTCGAGTCGCGCTACGACAGAGGCGGCGGTTTCCAGGCTCTCACGATCGGCTGGCGGAAGCTTGGGCGTATCGGCGGTGATTGGGCCAGCCGATGCACGGTCTTGGACCACTTCCTTGGCGAGTTGGAGTACCTCTTCATCGAGATAGCGCATGTACTCATTTTGAGCCTGGTGAAGGCCCTGACGGGCCGACACCGTCTCTTCGTCTGTGCGCGCGTCGTCAACGCGGCTTCGCCAGATGGCAATGCGTTCATTGTAGGCGGTCTCCCTGTGGGCGCGTTGCTGCAGGATCAAGTCTCTGACCCTTCGGACTATCCAGGCAATGGCTCTGAGTGGCGACAGGAGGGTTCCCAATGAGGGCATGTGTCTCTCCTCGTCTATTCGGCCGCCGCCTCGGTGGCCCTGCGGACGGCTGGCCCCCTTTGAGGCAGCACCCATGATACGACGGGGGAGGGGGAAAGTGGAAAGTTCCGCTACGTGGCGGTAGAGCCCGCTGCTTCGACGGCCTTGCGGGCGGCCTCGCCCAGGTCGGCGGCGCGGAC
>JADFKX010000008.1 GCA_022564695.1 Chloroflexota bacterium
GATCCGCTTCGACAGCAGCGCGCCGGCGCCGCCGACGGCCAGGAAATACACCGCGCGGTGCTTTCGCAGCGCCTCCCGCACCTGAGGGCCGCGGCCCCCTTTGCCGATCGCGCCCCGGAGGCCGGCCTCCAGCAGGGGGATCGTGTACGGGTCCATGCGCATGGCCGTGGTGGGCCCTGCCGAGCCGATCACCTCTCCCGGCTTGGCCGGCGTAGGCCCGACGTAGTAGATCACCTGGCCGCGGACGTCCACTGGCAGCGGCTCGCCTCTGGATAGCGCCTCCACCATCCGGCGGTGAGCGGCGTCGCGGGCGGTGTACAGGCTGCCGCTGAGGAGGATGGAGTCGCCCACACGCAGCTTCTCGATGGTGTCCTCGGTCAGAGGGAGCCGGACGTGGTGCTCGGCCACGGTCAGCCCTCTGAGGTGGCGCCGCTCGCCTTGCCGCTCACCCGCAGGAGCACGCCCTCCGGCTGCTCCACCTGCTCGAAGGTGAAGAACGGGCAGCACTGGGCCTCCTCGTCGACGAATGTGGAGACCTCGTTCCACAGCGTTTCGGGGTCGCCGCGGAAGATGAACTCGTTCCCCTCCGCCGTCTGGCGCTGCTCCGCCAGCTGTGCGAACAGCTTGTCGGTGTCCGTCTGGCGGTTGCGCCCGTCCTCCGGTGTCAGGCGGCAGGCGGGCTCGGCGGCTGGCTCGCTGGCCGGGACTAAGCGGTGTCGGTCGCTCATAACGTTACCTCCTTGAGTCGCGCCGAGTGGCACTGTAGGTTGACGGCCACCGGCAGGGCGGCGATGTGCGTTGGGTAGGTCTCCATGTGCACCGCCAGCGCCGTGTTGCGGCCGCCGACGGCCTGCGGGCCCAACCCCAGGGCGTTAACCTTCTCCAGCAGCTCCGCCTCAAACTCCGCCGTCTCGGCGTCCGCGTTCGGCTCTCCTACCTTGCGGGTGAGTGAGCGTTTCGCCAGGTACATGGAGTGCTCCGCCGTGCCGCCGATTCCGACCCCGACGATGATCGGCGGGCAGGGGTTGCCGCCGGACTCCTCCACCGTGCGCAGGACGAACTCCTCGATGGCGGGCTTACCGGCGGCGGGGAGCATCGTCGTGAAGCGGGACATGTTCTCGCAGCCGCTGCCCTTCGGCATGACAGTGATGCGCAGCTTGTCGCCCGGCACGATCTCCGTATGCACCACCGGCGGCGTGTTGTCCTTCGTGTTGACGCGGGCCGAGAACGGCTGCTCCACGATGGACGCCCGCAGGCGGCCCTCCGTGTAGCCGGCGCCCACGCCTTCCCGCAAGGCGTCCGTCAGCGCCCCGCCGACGATGTGCACGTCCTGACCCACCTCCAGGAAGATGACGGTGGTGCCCGTATCCTGGCAGAGCGGCAGCCGCTCCTTGCCCGCCAGCTCGGCGTTCTCCAGGATCTGGTCCAGCACGATCACCCCCAGCGGCGACTCCTCAGACTCCCGCGCCTGCTTCAACGAGTCCAGGACGTCCTCCGGGAGCTGGGTAGCGGCGTCCTGGCAGAGCCGGCTGACGCTATCGCGTATCTGGTCGACGTGGACCTCACGCATGGCGATTAAATGATAGCATCTGCCGCGTCCTTCGACAGGCTCAGGACGAACGGCTTTCTACGCCTTCGCCTCGATCAGCCCTACCAGCTCCTTCACGGCCGCCGCCGCCTTGCGCAGCCCCTCCACCTCGTCGTCCGCCAGCGGCGTCTCCATCACCTGCTCGATGCCGTCGGCGCCCAGCTTCACCGGCACCCCCACGAACGCGTCCTGGATGCCGTATTCGCCCTGGAGGTAGGCGCAGCAGGGGAGGATGCGCTTCTTGTTCAGCAGGATAGACTCCACCATCTCTACCGTCGCGGCGGCTGGGGCGTAGAAGGCGGACCCGGTCTTGAGCAGGGAGACTATCTCGGCGCCGCCGTTGCGGGCCCGCTGCACCACCGCCTCGATGCGCTCCTTCGGCAGGAGCGAGGTCAGCGGCACGCCGCCCACCATCGCGTTGCTTACGATCGGCACCATCGTCGCCTCCGTGTGGCCGCCGTAGACGAAGGCGTGCACGTCCTGCACGGAGGTGCCCGTCTCCCAGGCGATGAACGTCCGGTAGCGGGAAGAGTCCAGCATACCGCCCTGGCCGATTACGCGGTTCTTGGGCAGCTTGGTTGTCTCCAGCGTGACGTGACACATCGCGTCCATCGGATTGGCGAAGATGACCAGCACGGCGTCCGGAGAGTGCTTGACGGTGGCGGATGCGACATCGCGGACGATGCCGGCGTTAATGTTCAGCAGCTCCTCTCGCGTCATCCCCGGCTTGCGGGGCACCCCGGACGTGATGACGACGACGTCGGAGCCGGCGGTGTTCTTCCAGTCGTTGCTGCCGGTGACGCTGCCGTTGAAGCCGGCCACAGCCGCCGACTGCGAAAGGTCTAGCGCCTTACCCTGAGGCAAACCCTCGATGATGTCCTGCAGGACGACATCGATGTAGCCGGTCTCGGCTAGACGCTGGGCCATGGTGCTGCCGGTCATACCGGCGCCGACCACAGTAACTTTACGTCGCATGGGGCGTACCTCCTGTTCGGCAGGACCGGAGCCCTGCTCTTATCGCGCTATGACTACGGAGCGCAAATGTCGCAGTTGTGAATCCGTCTGCGTTAGTCTGCGGCTCTCATAACTCGTTCAGCTTTCCGATCACCGCGTCGGCGACCTGAGAGGTGCCGACGGCGGTGGGGTCGTCGGGTGAGGGTTTCATGTCGTACGTCACGTTCTTACCCTCGGCGATAACGTCCGCCAGGGCGGACTCCAGGCGGTCCCCGGCCGATTGTTCGCCGATGTGGCGCAGCATCATCATGCCGGAGAACATCATCGCCATCGGGTTGACCTTGTTCATGCCGGTGTACTTGGGGGCGCTGCCGTGCACCGGCTCGAACACTGCCAGCTCGTCGCCGAAGTTAGCGCCGGGCGCGATGCCCAGGCCGCCAACCAGCCCGGCGCAGAGGTCGGACAGTATGTCACCGTAGAGGTTGGGAAGGACGAGGACGTCGTACAGCTCCGGTTTCTGGACAAGCTGCATCGTCATGTTGTCCACCAGCACCTCCTGGTATTCGATGTCTTTGTAGCTTTCCGCCACCCTACGGGCCACGGCGAAGAAGAGGCCGTCCGTGAACTTCATGATGTTGTCCTTGGCCACGGCGGTCACCTTCTTGCGTCCAAATTGGCGGGCGTACTCGAAGGCGAAGCGGACGATGCGCTCGCTGCCGTACTCGGAGATGACCTTGAGGGAGAGGCCGGCGTCCTCACGGATCGGGCCCAGGTCGGCGGCGTCCGTGATCTCCGATATCTTGGCGATCGCCGGGTCGCCCTGCTCGAACTCCACACCCGCGTACAGGTCCTCGTGGTTTTCTCGCACGGTCACCAGGTCTACGTTCTGGTATCGGGAACGGACTCCGGGGTAGTACTTGGCCGGGCGCACGCAGGCGTAGAGATCCAGCATCTTGCGTAGCGCCACGTTGACGGAGCGAAAGCCGCCGCCGCGAGGCGTGGTTATCGGCCCCTTGATGGCGACTTTGCTCTCGCGGATGGAATCGAGGACTTCGTCGGGGAGAACGGAGCCGTACTTCTCGGCGGCGTCGATGCCGGCTTCTCTTACGTCCCAGTCGAACTGGACGCCGGTGGCCTCTAGGACGCGAACGGTGGCTTCACTGATCTCGGGTCCGGTACCGTCGCCCGGTATGAGCGTGATCCTATGGGGCATGCAGTATTCTTTCGCTAGCGGGGTGGCCGCGCCTATGATAGCAAACGGGCGGCGCTATACGATAGGCGTTTCTGTTTGTGACTGGATGCCGCTTAGCCCGCGTGGGCTTTGATGTGGTTCAGCAGGCCGCCCTCCCGAAGCACCTCTACCTGGCGCTCGCTCAGGTTATGGCGGGCGGTGAACTCGTAGCCCTGGGTGGTGTTGCGGACGATCACCTCGCCGCTGCCCACAGCGTCGCGCACGTCCGGTATCTCCAGCACGTCGTCCACGTTGATGCGGTCGTAGTCGCCATCCTTGACGAAGACGAGCGGCAGTATGCCAAAGTTCACCAGATTGGTTTGGTGCACGAGGGCGTAGGTCTTAGCCATCACAGCCTTCACCCCCAGGTACATCGGCGCTAACGCCGCGTGCTCGCGGCTGGAGCCCTGCCCGTAGTTGGAGCCGCCAACGATGATGCCGGCGCCGGCCGCCTTCGCCCTGGCCGGGAACTCCGGATCAACGTAGTGGAAGACGTACTCGGAGATAGCGGGGATGTTGGAGCGGAGGGGGAGGATCTTGGAGCCCGCGGGCAGGATATGGTCTGTGCTAACGTTGTCCTCCAGCTTGATGAGAACTGTCGCTTTGATCGTCTGCGCTAGCGGCTTCGCCAGGGGTAGCGGCTTGATGTTGGGGCCGCGTGCTACCTCCACGTCTCCGTTTTTTGGCGGCGGTATGATGAGGTCATCGTCGATGATGAACTCACCCGGCGCCTCGGTCAGCGGTGGCTCTCCGAACTTGCGGGGGTCGGTTATCTCGCCGGTCAGGGCGGAGACGGCGGCCACCTCCGGGCTGGCCAGATACACCTTGTCGTCTGCGGTGCCGGAGCGGCCGGGAAAGTTGCGGTTAAAGGTGCGCAGGGAGGCCGTGTCTGAGGGCGGCACCTGGCCCATGCCGATGCAAGGGCCGCAGGCGGACTCCAGGATGCGGGCGCCGGACTCGATGAGGTCGGCTAGGGCGCCGGTGCGGGCGATCATCGTGAACACCTGCCGCGAGCCTGGGGTGACGGTCATGCTGATGTCAGGGTTTACCTTTCGCCCCTTGAGCACGGCCGCGCTCACCGAGAGGTCGTGGTAGGAGGAGTTGGTACAGGAGCCGATGCAGACTTGGGCCAGCTTCGTTCCCTCGACCTCCTCGATCGGCACGACGTTGCCCGGGCTCTGCGGTCGCGCTACCATCGGCCCGAGCTTGTTCAGATCGATCTCGACCACCTCGTCGTAGTCGGGGTCTGGGTCGGCGCTTGTCGGTCGCCACATCTCCTCCCGCTTCTGCGTGCGGAAGTACTCGCGGGTGCTCTCGTCGGAGGGGAAGATGGAGGTGGTGGCCTGCATTTCGGCGCCCATGTTGGTGATCGTGCTGCGCTCGGGAACGCTGAGCGAGGCCACGCCCTCGCCATAGTACTCGAATATCTTGCCCACGCCGCCCTTTACGGTGAGACGGCGCAGCAGTTCGAAGATGATGTCCTTGGCGGCCACCCAGGGCTGTAGCCGTCCCTTCAGGTGCACGCCCACGATCTGAGGCATCTTCAGATAGTAGGGTCCGCCGCCCATGGCGACCGCCACGTCCAGGCCGCCAGCGCCGATCGCCAGCATGCCTGCGCCGCCGGACGTCGGCGTGTGGCTGTCTGAGCCAAGGAGCAGGTCACCCGGGGAGCTGAAGCGCTCCAGGTGTACCTGGTGGCAGATGCCGTTGCCCGGCCGCGAGAAGTAGATGCCGTACTTGGCTGCTACCGTCTGGAGAAAGCGGTGGTCATCGGCGTTCTCGAAGCCGGTCTGGAGCATGTTGTGGTCGATGTAGGAGACGGAGAGCTTGGTGCGCACCCTGGGGATGCCCATCGCCTCGAACTGGAGGTAGGCCATCGTTCCCGTGGCGTCCTGGGTTAGCGTCTGATCCACCCGTACAGCGATCTCGCTGCCGGGCTCCATCTCGCCGGAGACGAGGTGGTCGGCAATAATCTTCCGGGTCAGGTTCTGGCCCAAATTCGCTCCTTCTAGGGGCTATGAACTAGCGTTAGCTGAAGCGCTGAAGGTACTCCGCCAGGTCAAACTGCTTGCCCCCGGGCTCAAACTGACGGACCGCCGTGCTGATGCTCTGGCGCTCTTCTTGATAAAAAACACCCAGGTGTACCTTCTCCTCAGTGAGCGCCAGGGAGACGGCGGTCTTCAGGTCTTGCTGATCCCAGTCAGACGGTAACTCCTCCACGTGCTCGTCATAGAAGTCGAACGTGTTGAAGAACTCGGTGCAGGGGCTTTGGACGTGAATGAAGGAGAACCCTGGATGCTTGATCCCCTGTACGATGAGGTCGGTCAGCTCTTTCGGCTTGGCCGAATAGCCGCGGGCGACGAACGTCGCGCCGCTGGAGAGCGCGAACAGTACAGGGACCATCGGCTTGGCGATGACGCCGTAAGGGGTGGTCTTGGTCTTGTGACCGATGTTAGACGTTGGCGAGGCTTGGGCCTTGGTGAGGCCGTAGGTCTGGTTGTCCATTAGGATACACGTGATGTCCACGTTGCGTGCCGCTGCGTGTGGGAAGTGGCCCGCGCCGATCGACATCAGGTCGCCGTCGCCCCCCATCGCCAGGATCGTGAGGTCAGGGTTGGCGAGCTTCATACCGGTAGCGATTGGCAGGGTGCGGCCGTGAACCCCATGAAAGCCGAAAGTGCTCATGAAGTACGGCGTTCGGCTGGAACAGCCGATGCCAGCCGCGACCACGACGTCCTTCGGCTGGAGCTGAAGGACGGCCAGCGCCTTGTAAGTCGCGCTCAATACACCGAAGTCGCCGCAGCCGGGGCACCAGATGGGCTTGTCGCCGCTCTTGTAGTCCTTAACCGTAAGGACCTTTGCCTCGGTTGCTTGTGCAACTTTGGTCGCATCAGGCATGAACTAGAACCTCCTGGATCTTCTTGTAAATCTCGCCCGGCGTGAACGGCAGGCCGCCGATCTTGTTGAAGCGTATCGGCTTCACCCCCAGGGTCGCCGTCAGGTGATGGGCGAACTGTCCCTGATAGTTTATCTCTGGTACCAGCACGTGGTCTACCGAGGCGATGAACTCCTTGAGCCTCTCCTCCGGCAACGGGTTGAGCACCCGCGGGTGCATCGCCGATACCTTGAGGCCGTCAGCGAGCGCACGGTCCACGGCCTCGCGGATGGAGCCCTGGGTGGCTCCCCAGCCTATAATGCCGATATCGGCATGCTCGGGGCCATAGCGGGGACACAGCTCCGCGTTGTCGGTCTCCAGCCGTGCGGCCTCAAGCTTGCGAAACCGCTTTGCGGTCATCGTTTCGTGGGTTTTCGGCGATAGGCGCGGGTGGCCTCGCTCGTCGTGCTCCAGGCCCGGGGCAACGTAGGTGTGATGATCCAGGCCGGGCACGGCCATCGGGGAGACGCCGTTATCGGTGATCTGGTAGCGAAGGTAGTCCTCTGGGTTCGTTCCGTTAGGTCGGATGCGGTCCACTACCGGGAAGACGTCCGTATCGACTTCCCTGATGGTCTCCGTGCGGTGGGAGAGAGACTGGTCGGAGAGAAGTATGACGGGACACTGGTATTTCTCGGCCAGGCCGAACGCCAGCACCGATATCCGGAAGCAGTTCTGTACCGAAGCGGGAGCCAGCACTATGCGGGGAAAGTCGCCGTGGCCGCCGTACAGCGCCTGGAAAAGGTCACTCTGCTCCAGCCTGGTGGGCATGCCCGTGCTGGGCCCGGAGCGCTGCGAGTTCACGATGACGATCGGTATCTCGGCCATGGAGGCCAACCCCATCAGCTCCGTCATCAGGGAGAAGCCCGGCCCGGAGGTCGCGGTCATCGCCTTAGTGCCGGCGTAGGAGGCGCCGATAACCGAGGCTAATGACGCCATCTCGTCCTCGGCCTGAAGGCATACGCCCCCGAAGCGCGGTAGCTGGCTGGCCATCGTCTCCAGGATGTCGGAAGCCGGCGTGATTGGGTAGCCGGCAAAGTAGCGGCAGCCGGCGTGTAGGGCGCCGGCGCTGATGGCATCGTTGCCGGTCATCACCAGCCGCGCGATGTGGTCGGCGGTACCCAGCCAGAACTTGTCTTCTTTCTTTATGGTCTTCGTGTATTCGTATCCGTGGTACAGCGCCTGGATGTTCTTTTCCAGGAACTCGGCGCGGCGCTTGTAGCGCGTCTTGACCATCTCCTCCAGCGATACAGGCGGAAGGCCAAACAGCCCTGCCATCACCCCCAGGATGAGCACGTTGGTACCGCGTACAAACTCCAGCTCCTCACGCGCGATCTTCTGGAAGGGGATGCCGTAGCGGATGATGTCGCTATCCGTGTCCGGCTGCACCAGGCCGGAGTCGTAAAGGAGAACACCGCCCTCATTCAGGTTGGGGCGGTGCAGCTCGTACGCCTCTTGATCGAAGGCGATCAGGATGTCGCAGCCGTCGCCGATGGAGTAGACCGGCTTATTGGAGATGCGGACCTGGAACCAGGCGTGTCCGCCTTTGATCTCGGATGGATAGGTGCGGAAGGTGAAAGTCTGAAAGCCTATGCGGGCGGCGGCTGTCGTGAAGTTCTCGCCGGTACTGATAACACCGCCTATCGCGGTATCCCCGCCGATTCGGATGATAAAATCATCCCTGGCCACGCTACGTTTCCCCTCTACACAGTCTGCTCCCTGCCATGGGGGGAGCCAGACTACGATCCGTTGCTGGACAGACAGCTTCCATCAGGAAAATGTCTTGGGCACTGCCCTTTAGTAAGTCACAAAAGTCGATCAATATGGGAAGCTCACGCTTAGTTTAACACTCTAGATTGGCTGTGTCTGCCTCCCAGTCCGTTTCTGTATAAAGCGTGTTGTATAATTTGGGCATTCCTACCCCGCGTTAGCATCTATAGGGAGCGTCCAATGACAGTGAAAGCCTACGTCCTGGTGGTCACCGATCCCGGTAAGACGAGACTCGTCAAGCAGGCAATGCGGGATGTCCCCGGCATAGTCGAGATGCACGAAGTGATGGGCCCCTATGACATCGTCGTGGAGATCGAGGTGGCGAACCTTCAGGAGATCCCGCCGATCCTGGGCGAGAAGATACGCAGCATCGAAGGGATTGAAAGCACGACATCTCTGGTCACGCTACCTGACTAGGCGGTCCTAATCTAGGTCCAGGATAATCAGCAGGTCGCCCTCGGCCACGCGGGCGCCGGCGGCCACCGCTACCTCCTTGACGGTGCCGCTTGCCGGGGCCAGCACCTCGTTCTCCATCTTCATCGCCTCAATGATGAGGAGGATGTCGCCCTCCTTCACCTGCTTGCCCGGCTCCACGTCTACTCGGATGATGCGGCCGGTCATACGAGAAGTGATGGCCCCGGCGCCACCTGGAGGCGTGGGGCGCTTGGGAGCGCCGCCGGCTGGACGGCGGGCGGCTGCTGCTCCCTTCAGCTCTACCTCATACTCCTTGGCATCCACCAGCACCTTTATCGGGCCCTCTGCTGCGGCGTCTGGCGGCAGATGCACCTGATATGGGCGCTCGTTGACGTAGACCGTGACGATGTCACCCTGGCGCACTATTCGCACCGTGTAGTCTATGCCCCCCACGCTCACGCTGTCCTCCCCCGGCTGGACTTCGAACTCCTGCCCCTGAACAACTATCTTCATTAGCGTCCCCGGAGCAAGCGCTGACGTCCCGCCTGCTTCCAGGGCGAGCGTGTGCGTGTGCCGTCCGTCCCAGAGGGGGCTGACTCAGCGGCCTTGCGCGTGTCGCTGAGCGCTGCGGCGAGAGCGGCGACGATCTCGTTCTCGAGGCCAGCGCCCCCGGCCCGCCACTCCAGGAAATCGCGGACCACCTGGGGGAATAGGACCGAGGAGACGATGTCCTCCTCGCTGGTGGCGAGCTTGCCGATCTCCTTCTTCGCGTTGGCCATCTCCGGCTTGATGTGGTCGGCGGGGCGGCCCGTGATCGGCTTGGCGTCCGCGGCGATCGCTCGCTGCGCTTCCTTGTCGACCGGGGCGGGCGAGGCGCCGTACTGACCCAGGACGTAGGCGCGGCTCTCCTTGGTGACCTGCTTGTAGCGCTCGCCGAACAGCGTGTTCAGGACGGCCTGCGTACCTACAATCTGGCTGGTAGGCGTCACCAGGGGCGGGTAGCCAAAATCCGCACGCACGCGGGGAATCTCCCCCAGGACGTCCTTCAGCTTGTCCAGGGCGCCCTGGTCGCGGAGCTGCGAGACGAGGTTGGAGATCATGCCGCCGGGCACCTGGTGCAGGAGCACACCTGCATCCACTCGTATGTTGCCCTCGAAGGCGGCGTACTTCTTGCGCACGTCCGCGAAGTAGTCGGAGATGTGGGTGAGCTGCTCCAGGTCCAGCTTCGTATCGTGCTCCGTGCCCTCAAACGTGGCGACGGTGGACTCGCATGAAGGCTGCGACGTGCCCTGGGACAGGCTGGAGATCGCGCAGTCGATGACGTCCATGCCGGCCTCGACAGCCTTGACATAAGACATCTCGGCCATGCCGCTGGTGCAGTGACAGTGGAGCTGGAGTGGAACGTTAACCGCCTCCTTGATGCGCTTCGTGATCTCGTAGGCGTCGTACGGGTGCAGCAGGCCTGCCATGTCTTTGAGGCAGATGGAGTCGGAGCCCATCTGCACCAGCTCCTTCGCCATCTTGACGTACGTATCGATTGTGTGCACGGGGCTGATCGTGTAACAGATCGTGCCCTGCACGTGCCCGCCGGCGCGCTTAACGGCGCGGATGGCGGTCTCCAGGTTGCGCAGGTCGTTCACCGCGTCGAAGATGCGGAAGATGTCCATGCCGTTCTTCACGGCCAACTCAATGAACTTCTCCACAACGTCGTCCGCGTAGTGGCGGTAGCCGACGACGTTCTGGCCCCGGAGCAGCATCTGCGTGGGCGTCTTCTTGAACCGCTTCTTGAGCTCGCGCAGCCGCTCCCAGGGATCGTCGTTCAGGAAGCGGAGCCCGGTATCGAACGTGGCGCCGCCCCATATCTCCACCGAGTGATAGCCGACCGAGTCGATCTCCTCAGCGATGGGCAGCATGTCCTCCGTGCGCATACGCGTCGCCAGCAGCGACTGGTGAGCGTCGCGCAGGGTGGTGTCGGTGATCTTTACGCCCATAGCGGAGGCCTACAGCGGTATGTTGCCGTGCTTCTTGGGTGGGTTGCTGTCCGTCTTATTCTGCAGCATCTCCAGGGCGCGGATGATCTTCAGGCGTGTCTGGTGCGGCTCGATGACGTCGTCGATGAAGCCGCGTGACGCAGTCACGTAAGGGTTGGCGAACTGCTGGCGATACTGCTCCACCAGCTCCTTGCGCTTGGCCTCGACATCGTCGGCGGCCTCGATCTCGCGACGGAAGATAATGTTCACTGCGCCGTCGGGCCCCATGACCGCGATCTCGGCGTGAGGCCAGGCCATGTTAACGTCCGCCCGCAGGTGCTTGGAGCCCATGACGTCGTAGGCGCCGCCGTACGCCTTGCGGATGATGACCGTCACCTTGGGGACTGTGGCCTCAGCGTAGGCGTAGATCAGCTTGGCGCCGTGCGTGATGATGCCGCCGTACTCCTGGCCGGTGCCGGGCAGATAGCCGGGCACGTCAACCAGGGTGACGATGGGCACGTTAAAGGCGTCGCAGAAGCGGACGAAGCGGGCGGCCTTGCGAGAGGAGTCGACGTCGAGGATGCCGGCCAGGGCGACCGGGTTGTTCGCCACGATGCCCACCGGCCTGCCGCCCATGCGGGCGAAGCCGACGACGATGTTGGCGGCCCAGAACGGGTGCACCTCCAGGAAGTCGCCGTCGTCGGCGATCGAGTAGATTACATCATGGGCGTCGTACGGCTTCGAGGGGTCAGTGGGGACGATGGATGCGAGGTCGTCGCAGCTGCGGGTCGGGTCGTCCACGGGCTCGGAGTAGGGAGGGTCCTCCATGTTGTTGGCGGGAAGGAATGAGAGTAGGCGTCGTACCTCGGCCAGGCACTCTTCCTCGCCTTCGATGGCGAAGTGGGCCACACCGCTCTTGGAGGAGTGGACCTGAGCTCCGCCCAGATCCTCGTGTGTGACCTCCTCCTGAGTGACAGCGCGGATAACATCCGGGCCGGTGATGTACATCTGGGAAGTGCCTGCGACCATAAAGATGAAATCGGTGATCGCCGGGGAGTAGACAGCGCCGCCGGCGCAGGGGCCCATGATCACTGATATCTGAGGCACCACCCCTGAAGCCAGCGTGTTGCGGAGGAATATATCGCCGTAGCCCTTAAGAGCGACGACGCCTTCCTGGATGCGGGCGCCGCCGGAGTCGTTAATGCCGATGAGAGGGGCGCCGTTCTTCATCGCCAGGTCCATCACCTTGCAGATCTTCTCGGACACCACCTCGGAGAGAGAGCCGCCAAAGACGGTGAAGTCCTGGGAGTAGACGTACACCAGGCGACCGTCTACCCTGCCGTAGCCTGTGACCACGGCGTCGCCGTAGTACTTCTGCTTGTCGAGGCCGAACTCTACGCTGCGGTGCGTCACCAACGAGTCCAACTCCTCGAAGGTGCCGTCGTCCAGGAGGATGTTGACGCGCTCGCGGGCGGTAAGCTTGCCGCGTTTGTGCTGGGCCTCTATGCGCTTCTCACCGCCGCCCAGTTGGGACAGCTCTTTGAGGCGCTGTAATTCGCTGGCTTTCTCGTCGATGGCCATAGTAGTGACTATACGCGAAGCGCTACCCGATAGCGGGCGTCTATCGCGCGACCGATGTTAGCATACGCCCTTCGGGCTCGCAACTTGGGGCTACTGCGGTATCTTCAGCTCTTGACCCACGTGCAGGGTCGTCGGGTCATCGATGCCGTTGAGCTCTAGGAGGTCCGTGACATCCACACCGCACTTCTCTGCTATCGCAGAGGGGACGTCCCCTGACTGGACGGTGTACGTGTCGCCGCACTCGACGGGTGTGACCTGATTGCCGTTCTGGTCCTCGTCTGTCTCCCCTTCGTCCTGGATGATGGGAGTCAGGATATCCGGCTCCAGGATGATGGGCTCCGGTGGATTAGTCCAGGGGGTGGCTGTGGGCACGGAGCCTGGGTCGGTCAGGTTGCCCGGAGACGGCGACTCATCGCCGTCTCCGCCGCAGGCGGCCACCAGCAGCAGGCCTAGGGCCAGTGCGGACAGCGGCAGAAGAAGCATGCGGGCGGTCATGGGCGTCGCGCGCATAGTACAGCAGCGGCTGCGCGGGGGCAAGCGACCTAGCGGCTCCGCAGTAACTCTTCGATTATCGCCAGCCCCGCCTCGCCGATCTGCCCCATGCGGCTGGGCTCCACGTGTTGAGGTTGGTCCTCTGCCGTATGGTAGCGTGGGTCGTCGGCGACGACATCGAAGAAGCCGTGGAGGAAGATCGCCGGGATCCCGGCCGCGGCGAACGGTGCGTGGTCGCTCCCCAGCATGTCGGACGAGTTGCGGATGTAATCCAGGCCGAGCTCCTCAGCCTCCGTCACGGCGATGTCGGTGATGCTGAGGGAGCCGCTTAGCAGCCAATTCGTGCCCACGCCCACCATGTCGAAGTTGAGCATCGCCTCCAGCGTCTCGCTCTCGGCAGCCGTCAACCTGTCCACGAAACGGCTGCTGCCGATGAGGCCGACCTCCTCGGCGCCGAACAGCACGAAGCACACATCGTCGAACTCCCCGTCAGCAGCCAGGACGCGTGCCATCTCCACTACCGTGGCAGTGCCGGAGGCGTTGTCGTTAGCGCCGGGGCCTCCAGGCACCGAGTCGTAATGGCCTCCGGCCACCACCCGGCATTCGCCGTCCGGTGGTCGGGCGATCACGTTCTGGGAGTCCTCCGGGCCAGTCTCCGTCAGCACCGTCAGACGAACGGACACTGGCTCGGACTGCATCTTAGCCAGGAGCGCCTCGCCGTCCTCTTGAGACATCGCCACGGCGGGGATTTCAGAGAGTTCGGCGAAGTTGCCGGCGAACAGGCCGGGCTGGTTGTTGTAGATGACTGCGCCAACGGCGCCGGCGGCGGCCGCGTTAGCCACTTTCTCTGAGAAACGCAGCGTGCCCCGCTGGATGAGGGCGATCTTGCCTGCGGTGTCAGCGGGGAAGTCGTCCGGCCTGCCGATGCCGGCGCTCACAAGTGGCCCCTCCACGACGCCGTTCGCGCTTGGGTCGAACGGGTACACCGCGGGCGAGGGCGCCTGGGGCGAGAGCACCTCCAGGCCGCTGCCGGCGTCAACGAAGACATCGTACGAGAACGGCTGCAGCTCGATCTCGTAGCCGAAGGCCTGGAGCTGGTCACGCAAGTAGCGCGCCGCCTTGTCCTCGGCATCTGAGCCCGCGGGCCGCGGGCCGATCTCCAGGGCTAGCGCCTCCACGTGAGCGAAGGCGCGCGCTGGGTCGAACGCGACCGGGCCGAGTGCAGAGCTGCCGTGCGCGGATGGTGAGGGTGTGGGGGCCGATGTAGCGGTGGGAGCAATGGTGGGTGACGGTGTGGACGTTGGGGTCGTCGGGCCGCCGTTGCAGGCGCCGATGAGGACGAGACCGGCGAGGCCGGCTGCTGTGAGGAACCTCAAGATAGGTGAACGTCTAACGACGGGAGCGCCAGCGCTTCCACCAGGAGCCGCCCGGCTCATCAAGGTCCATCGGCTGGCCGCGCCAGCGCTTCTCCGGCACGCGAGAGGCGGACTGTCGGCGCAGCGAGAAGATAAACGCAGCGATGAACACCAGGATGCCGCCGAAGATCACGATGCCGCCGATGTTGGAGTTGCGAAAGCCATAGTAGGCGATGACGATAACCGCGATCGCTATCAGAAGAACCTGGCCGATACCGATACGCGGCCAGGGTATGCTGGAGATCGCCTCGCCTACGCCGCCTACGGCGTTGGCGACACGCCGGCGGATGCGGCTCCAGCGCGAT
This sequence comes from Chloroflexota bacterium, assembly GCA_022564695.1. Taxonomy (GTDB): domain Bacteria; phylum Chloroflexota; class Dehalococcoidia; order SM23-28-2; family RBG-16-64-32; genus JADFNQ01. The sequence goes on from JADFKX010000008.1 coordinate 14,653, forward strand.
CGCTTGGGCGGAAACCGATCGATCTGGGCCAGAACCTCATCGATGTCGCGTTCGAGCTTGCTAGACATAACAGTATCTCGCTATCGAAGGCGGGGCGGTCATCGCCCCTCCTAATTCTACTCCCGCGCGCCTGCTCTGGGAAGGTCGCCGGACGGCCGTTCGCCGAAGCCCTTGTTACTTTACGTCGGGTTGGCAATAATAGACGCAATCCACGGCTGGAGGCGTGTATGGACTGGCGAGAAGAGTACAAGCGCAGGCTGACCTCGGCGGAGGAAGCCGTCAAAGTCGTCAGTGAGAACGACTTGGTGGTGATACCTATCGCTGGCCCGCGGGTACTGCCCCGTGCGCTGTTCCGCCATTGTCAGGAGGCGGGCGCTATAGACCTGCGCCTCTCCGCTCCCCTAAGCGACCCGGGCTGGCTTCAGGCCGCCTGGCAGGAGGTGTTCCGGCTGGAGTTCGAGGTGTTCATCGGCGACTTCGCGCGGCCTGTGATGGACGAGGGTCGGGCGACGTACCTGCCCAACCTCTTCTCGCTGGCCCACAAGCCCCTGGACGACGGCCGCCCGGAGGCCCGCCGGCCCGACGTGTTCATGACCGCCGTGACGCCCCCGGATGACGAGGGCTACGTCAGCTTCGGGGCGCACAACTGGAACAAGCGCGGCTACGTCCGGCGCTCGCGCAAGACCATCGCCGAGGTCGATGCCGGCCTGCGTCCCGTGTGCGGCGACAACCGCGTACACGTGACGGAGTTCGAGCACTTTGTGGAGGTGCCGCCGCTTCAGATCACACGGGAGATGGTGAAGGCGTGGCTCAGCCGCGTTGAGGACGAGGCGTTACGGGCGGAATACGAATCGATTGTGGACGAGCTGAAGAGCATGGAACGGCTCATCGTCATCGGGCCGGTGATGACGCGGGTACCGCCGGAACAGGTGCGCCGCGTCGTCGGCCTGGCGGATCCTCCGGCGGCCGCGCAGGCGATCGCCGGCTACGTGCGCGAGCTGGTGCCGGACGGCGCTACCATCCAGATCGGAGTCGGCGAGCCCAGCATGTACCTGGTCCGCGCCGGCGCCTTCGAGGGCAAATCAGACCTGGGGATACATACGGAGATGGCGGCGCCGGGGCTGGCCAAGCTGGTGCAGGCCGGTGTCATCAACGGCAGCCGTAAGACGCTGCACCAAGGTAAGGCGGTGGCCGTCGCCTGGTCCGGCTCCGACGAGGAAGACTTGGAGATCATCGCCGAAAATCCGGACTTCGAGGTGTACGACCCGGAGCACGTGCTGGACGTGCGTATCCTCGCCCAGAATGATAACTTCTACGCCATGAACAACGCCCTGTCCATAGACCTCATCGGTCAGATCAACTCGGAGAGCGTGTTCGGGTCCCGGATGATCAACGGCACCGGCGGCCAGCCGGAGGCTCACATCGGGGGCGTGCTGTCCAAGGGCGGCCGGGCAATCACTCTTCTGCCCTCAACGGCGCTGGAGGGCGGGGTCTCCCGTGTCGTCGCGCAGCATGAAGCCGGGTCCATCGTGACCATCCCTCGCTTCTTCGCTGACACGGTGGTGACGGAGCATGGGATCGCACGGCTCATGGGGAAGAACCACCGCCAGCGGGCGCGTGAGCTCATCGCCGTCGCCCATCCTGACTTTCGCGCTGAACTGACACGGGAGGCGGAGAGGCTGCTGGGGTAGGCCCGATCGAGATGCGCATCATGTTTCGGAAGCTGTTCGAGCGCCCGCGGGTGCGGATGGCGGGGGAGCGTCCCGCCGAGTACGGAGCGCGGACGGTGGCTCTCCAGGTGGACGGGATGGTGTGCGATGTCTGAGCGGGCCGAGTGAGACGTGCCCTGGAGGGGCTCGAGGGCGTGGACAGGGTGGAGGTCGATCTGGCCTCCGGCGAGGCGGTCGTAGACGTCGGCGGCGAGATGACCAATGAGGAGCTGGTGAAGGCCGTGGAAGGTAAAGTAATCCTATCGTGGGCCAGGGATCTCTTGGCTCGCCCTAGATTGGTGGATCGATGAAAGTTGGAGCGCACGTTAAGGCCAGCGGCGGCGTGGACAAGGCGATCGGCCGCGCGGAGGATATCGGCGCGGAGACGATCCAGATATTCAGCGGCGCTCCCCAGGCCTGGCGGCGCAAGGAGTACCAACCGGAGGAGGTGGAGGCGTACAGGGAGGGCGCGGCGGAGAAGGGAATCGGGCCCGCCTTCATTCACGGCGTCTACCTGGTGAACTTGGCGACCGATAAAGAGGAGAACCTGGCGAAGTCCCTGGACGCCCTTGTGCACGATATGAACGTTTGCCACCTGCTGGGCGTAAAGGGCGTCATCTTCCATATCGGCAGCCATCGTGGCGCCGGCTATGAGCAAGTGTTTCGCCAGGTCGTGGAGTCCGTCCGCAAGATCGTCGACGACACGCCGGAGGATACCTGGCTCATACTGGAGAACAGCGCTGGCATGGGCGGCTCTATAGGCTCCAAGTTAGAAGAGCTGGGCAGGATCATCCGCGAGGCGGGCAGCCTACGCGTGAAGGTCTGCCTGGACACGCAGCACGCCTTCGCTGCTGGCTACGACTTGAAGACGAAGGACGGCCTTGTCGCTGCGATGTCGGAATTCGAGGCCGAGGTGGGCCTGGACCGGCTGGTCGCTGTCCACGCCAACGACTCCAAGTGCCCGCTGGCAGGCGGCGTTGACCGGCACGAGAACATTGGTGAGGGACACATCGGGTTGGATGGTTTCCAGAACATCATGTCTCATCCGGCGTTCAGAGACGTGCCCTTCCTGCTGGAGACGCCTGGCTTCGATAATCAGGGCCCGGATCAGCGCAACATTGAGATACTGAAGCGCCTGAGGGAGAAGGCAGGCCTCTCCTAAACTGTTGCCCCTGGCGACGACGTTCGCCTGCCCGCTGCTTCTCGCCTGGCCGCGCTCAGGGCTAGCTACGCCTGAACAGCCCCTTCCTCTTCAGCCCCAGGAACTGCAGCACGCCGGAAAGGAACGCCTCCGGCTTCTCAACAAACGGGTAGTGGCCGCTGTCCTTGATCACCAGGAGTTTGCCGTGGGGCAGTGCGTCCGCCGTCTCGCGGGCCCGCTCTGGAGTAACGCTGAGGTCGCTGTCTCCCGCTACCACCAGGGTAGGAACCTGAATCTCGCTCAGCTTGGGTCGCAGGTCAAAACCCTCTAAGCTGTCCCAGACCGCTTGCGTCTCCGGCCCGAACTGCACCGAATCCAATCTCAACTCCGATACTCGCGCTGGGTCGTGGAAATAGATAGGCGCCAGCAGCTCCAGGCTTCTCCGCATGACGTAGTCGGATGGCTTGCTGTCCTGCAGAGAGCTCAGCTCGGCGAGCGCCTCCTGCTCCAGCTTGCCCGGCAGGGCGTCCTCCACCTCCTGGATGAAGTCATGGCTGGCGGGGGTGCAGACCAGTATCAGGTGAGTAAGGAGTTCTGGGTGAGCGAGGGCGAAGTGAAGGGCGACGATACCACCGAAGCTGTGCCCCAAAAGGGCGAACGGCCTCACATCCATCGTCCTCGCCAGGGCCTCTAAATCGCCGACGAACCGGTCGATCTTATAGGGGTCCGGCCCCTGCGGTGAGGCGGAACGGCCGCTGCCCCGGTGGTCATAGCAGATCAGCTGCACGTGCTGCGCCAGCGGACGCAGGTGGGGGGCGATGACTGTCTGGTCCAATCCCGGCCCGCCGTGATGCACAATGAGCGGCAAGCCTTCCCCCTCCTGAGTGCAGTGGAGGTCTACGCTGACTAGAAGCATCGTCCGGGCTGTGACCATGGCGTTATCCTATGAGTGGACTTCTTCGCCCTATGGCGGTTGGTTCAGGAACGGTTATCACTACATATAGACGCGTAAGTTTACCCGCTGCTACATCCGTGGCTGCACACGGTTCAATAAGGAAAACGCGCGGGGCCTAGGGAAAGTTAGGCGCGAAGCGTCCGTGACGGATATCAGGCCACGGGCAGACTGAGAGAGTACATCTCCGCTAGCGTATCGATGAACGCCTGCACGGTGCGGGGGCGCCTGCGGTGCTTCTTGTAGATAATGGATATAGGCCGCTTCAGCGGTGGCGCGTCAACAATCTCTATCTTCACCAACATCCCCGTCTCCAGCTCCCGCTCGATAGTCACCAGCGGAACCAGCGCCACCCCCAGCCCCTCCTCCACCATGCGTTTGGTCGCCTCCAACGAGTCCAGCTCCATGGCCACGTTAGGGACAACCCCAGCCTGGCGGAAGAAGCCGTGGATCAGGCCGAAGTAGGATGAGCCCCGGTCGAACAGGACGATAGGTTCGCTGGCCGTGTCCTCCACCGTGGCTGTGCCGCTGGCCGCGAAGGGATGTTCCGGGTTGACGCTGAGCACGATCTCATCATCGTACAGGTGGATCGTCTCTATGTCTGGATGAGATATGGAGCGGACGATTCCCACATGGACCTCGTCCGCCTGAATCATCGACAGCACCTGCTCGGAGCGGCCGGTGCGTACGGACACGTCAATGCCGCCGTACTGGCTGCGAAAGGTGTGGAGGATGTGCGGGAGGACATAGGTTGAGACGGTAAGAGCGGAGCCGAGCTGGAGTGAGCCTAGCTGAACGTTTCGCACCTCGTCGATTGCGTCGCGCCCTTCCACCAACGTCCGCAGGATCCGCTCAGCGTAAGGAAGGAAGGCGAGACCGGCGTCCGTCATGCGTACGCCGCGGCCGCCGCGTTCGAACAGCTCCTCGCCTACCTCGCGCTCAAGCGATTGAATGCGGGCGGTTATCGAGGGTTGGGTAAGCTGCAGCACCTCCGCCGCCCGGCTGAAGCTACTGTGCGCTGATACCTGGACGAAGGCTTCTACTTGACCAAAGTCCATAACACGTGCGTTCCAGGATGGAGCTATCGACAACGCCTATAGGTAGACCCAGGAAACTCTAACGGATTATATCACGAGATGCAAGTTTAAGGGAGTGCTGCGTATTCTTAGTGACGCTCGCTGCTGGGGCGGAAGTCGCCGCTCGTCTCGTGCGTCTTGAACCACTCACTGTTCTTCTGGGTGTAGCTCTGCCACTTATCAGGGACGTCATCTTCGAAGTAGATCGCATTCACCGGGCAGACGGACTCGCAGGCGGCGCAATCGATGCAGGTGGCTGGGTCAATGTAGTACTGCTCTTCGTCTTTGCTGCCGTGGATGCAATCGACCGGACAGACGTCGACGCAGCTCTGGTCCTTGGTGCCGATGCAGGGTTCTGTAATGATGTACGCCATTCGTCCGTCTCTGCCCAGGTGGGCGTTGTGGCTATTTTAGTCGCTGCTCAGTTCGTTAATCAAGTGCGGGCTTCGCCCGCTTATGGCCGTTAGTCCAGCGACAGCGCCGAGGGCCGCGCCGGCCGCACGCCCGGTTTCTTGACCGCGACGTCGCCGCGGACGCGCGCCTGGCAGGCCAGGCGCAGGCTGCCGTCGCGCAGCGCCGCCTCGCCTCGCTCCTCGCTCAGCGTCTTGCGTTCGGAGCGGCCCAGCGGGTCCAGGTTATCGGCCCCCTCCTCGATAGTGCAGGCGCAGGAAGTGCATATCCCCTCGCCGCCGCAGGTCGTGGGCCAGTATAGGCCGTCGGCCCAGGCGGCCTCCATGATCGTCTGGCCCTCCTCGGCCTCGATGGTGCGGTTCAGGGGCTGGATAGTGATTTTAGGCATATAAGTGCTTTCGGATATGATTTTAGTATGCAGCCCCTGAACTGGCGAAAGCAATCCCTTGCCGTTGCGGGGAGTCCATCCTTTATGCTGAAGTGCGACACCAGACCGTAGCACAAGGAGAAGCCCGCCCGTGAAGGAGACCCCCACCGGCACTAGCGACGAGATGACGGTGTCCACCACCCCGGAGATGGGTATAATCCACCTAGGGCCAGTTGCTGCGGATAGCCTAGCAACTCTTTCGTGAGCAGCGAGGCGGTTGTCATATGTAGTCCTGGGAGTAGAAACATGCAACTTGTGTCGCTATCGGGCATTAAGGCTAGCGAAAGGCGACAAGCAACTCGATACCTGCGGGCTTCGGGCATCGAAATTGGGGCATGCCACATGCCCATCGATGTGGATCATCGCTGCAGCAATGTACGGTACGTTGACAGCCTAACGGTTGCCGAGATTGAGGAGAGGTTTCCGGAGCTCAGCGGTCACAGCATAGTCCCCACAGACGTCATCTGTGATGTCGTGAGCGATGGTTTGCATCCGTTCTCCGATGGGAGTCTCGATTTCATCATCGCCTGTCATCTGCTGGAGCATCTACCGAATCCATTGGGGTTTCTAAAGGAGTGTCATCGGGTATTGCGGAACTCCGGCATTCTCTATCTGGCGGTGCCTGATAAGAATTACACCTTCGATCGGGACAGGCAGCGCACATCTCTTGCCCACCTCATCGAGGATTTGGAGGGCCACACGCTAACGGTTGATGAATCTCACCTTGTCGATTTCCTGGTTCATGCCGCCAAACAGGCGATCCCGGAAGTCCCTCGACAGAGGAAGCAGCTGTTTCAGCGTCATCTAGATCGAAGCATCCATGTTCACGTGTGGACGTGGGAGGACGTGGCGGAGCTCCTGAGATTCATGCTCACCGGCATGGGTGTGAAATGGGAACTCTGCGAGGTCTACCTTCCAAAGGGAGTCAAGGACGAGTCGATCTTTGTCCTTCGAAAAACCAACCTTAGAGCAGAGACAGTAATCCAGCACTTCGATGCAAGCCTAGAGCTGCTGATTACGAGAGAGCAGTCCGCGGAGGCATTCATACGTGCGTTTCAGGAGGCAGTCGCCGAGAAGGAGTCGCTCCTTGAGCGGCGCCAGGAAGCCTTGGATCTGGCGGTGCATGAACTCATTGCGGTCCGCGCCCAACTGCAGGGAGCCCTGGATGAGTCACGGCGAGAGCTGACCGCGGTCCGCGCCCAACTGCAGGGAGCCCTGGATGAGTCACGGCGAGAGCTGACCGCTGTCCGCGCCCAACTGCAGGGAGCCCTGGATGAGTCGCGGCGAGAGCTGACCGCTGTCCGCCAATCGCTGGGCTACCGCCTGCTGAAAGGATACCGCCGGCCCATTCGCTGGCTCTTCCCGCCCGGCTCATGGCGTGGCCTTCCGTATCGGGCGCTGCTGCGGATGGTGAGGTCGTTGCTGGATCTCCGCAGCCGTAGAAAACATGCCCCTCCCTGAGCTATCCCTGTCCAAAGATTCCTGTCTGGATCAGACAACCGCACATTCACGAGGCCATCACCCTGGAAGGTGATGGCCTCGCCCCGTCCCCTGCTTGCAGACCGCACTCCCGTTTCGCGTATACTGAGTGCGGCCTGCCGCCTTAGGCGGGGCCACGAACCCGCAATCAGGAGGCTACACCAACGCATGAAGGACCTACCCCTAGGCATCAGCGATGAGATGACCATCAAGACCACCCCGGAGATGGGCGTGGCCCACCTGCCCGTCCCCATGTACTCCACCCCCACCATGGTCGCCCACTTCGAGGGGGTCTGCCTCCAGCTTCTTCAGAAGCACCTGGACTCCGGCGAGACCTCCGTCGGCTACCGCGTGGACATCAAGCACATGGCGCCCACACCCATCGGCATGGACGTGACCGTGAAGGGGAAGGTGAAGGAGGTCGATGGCCGCAAGGTCGTGTTCGAAGTCGAAGCATACAACGCGAGCGGCGCCAAGATCGGCGAAGGCATGCACGAGCGTCGGGTCATCGAGATGAGCCGTTTCGCCCAGACGGGCGCCCGTCCGGGCGGCGGGCAGTCGTAGCCTCCATGCCCACCCCCAGCCTGGACACGCTGGCCAAGGGCCATGAGCTGCCGCCCTTCGCCTTCGAGCTGTCGCCGGAATGGGTGCGGGAGTACGTTGTCGCCGTGGAGGATAAGGCGATCAGTGCACTGGACGAGGGTCTGGTTCCCCCGATGGCCGTCGCCGCCCTGGGCGTCCGCGCCCTGCTGGACGGCGCCAGGCTGCCGCCCGGCGCGATCCATCTGGGGCAGGAGATGAGCTTTCTCCGGCCCGTGCGCGTGGGCGAGCGTCTCTCCATCTCTGCCCGCGTAGTCAGCCGCGGCGAGCGCCAGGGCTGGGTGCTGCTGGGCATCGAGCTCGATGTTCAGGGCGATGACCACGGCCCGGTCATGAAGGGCCGCGCCACCCTCACGATGCCGGTCGGCCGGGAGGGAGAGGGCCTGACATGACCCTGAACGTTGGCGCCGAGCTGACGCCGGTAGTGGTGGAGCTCACCCAGGACAAGATCGACCGCTACGCCCTCGCCGGCGGCGATGGCAACCCCCTGCACACGGACCCGGAGTTCGCCGCCAAGACCCAGTTCGGTGGCACCATAGCGCACGGTATGCTCATCCTCGCCTATCTGTCGGAGATGATGACCGCCGCCTTCGGGCGGGCCTGGCTCTCCGGCGGGCGGCTGAAGGTTCGCTTCAAGGCGCCGGCGCGACCGGGCGATACGGTGTCGGCGGTTGGTCACGTCGTTCGCGCCGAAGGCGGCCGCGCGGTGTGCGCGGTGGAGTGCCGTAATCAGCGGGACGAGGTGCTGGTGAGCGGCGAGGCGGAGGTGGCTACGTGACCAGGGCCGTCGTTACCGGCATCGGCTGCATGACGCCCATCGGCCAGGACGTAGGCGAGTTCTGGGGTAACCTCACCTCCGGACGCTCCGGCATCCGCCGCATCACCCTGTTCGACCCCAGCGATCTCGATTGCCAGATCGCCGCTGAGGTGAAGGACTGGGACCCCACCCGCTACATGGATGCCAAGGTTGCCCGTAGGGCCGCCCGCTTCTCCCAGTTCGCCGTCGCCGCCGCACGACAGGCGGTCGACGATTCCGAGTTGCGCATCGACGATAGTAATCGGGACGACATCGCCGTGGTAATGAACACCGGCGGCGGTGGCGTGGACGTCATCGTTAGCGGTCAGACAGTGTTTCTGGAGAAGGGGCCGTCGCGTGTGGGGCCGATGACCGTGCCGGCGATGGCGCCCAACATGGCCTCCGCCCAGGTCGCGATGCATCTGGGCACGCACGGGCCTACCATCACGTCGGTGGCGGCCTGCGCCGCTGGCATCTTCGCCTTCGTCGAGGCGAAGCGGCTCATCGATCTGGGTGAGGCAGAGGTTGTCGTCACCGGCGGCGCTGAGGCGAACATCATCGCCGTGGCGTTGGCGGCAATGGGCAACATGCGCGCACTCTCCACCCGTAACGATGAGCCGGAAAAGGCCTGCCGCCCCTTCGACCTCGACCGCGACGGTTTCGTCTACGGAGAGGGTGCCGCGGCCACAGTCGTGGAGAGCCTGGAGCACGCGCAGCGTCGCGGTGCCCGCATCTACGCCGAGTTGGCCGGAGGCGCCGTTACCAGCGATGCCTATCACGTGACCGCGCCGGAGCCCAGCGGCTACGGCGCGGCGCTGGCGATCAAGCGCGCCCTCAAGAGCTCCGGCATAGAGCCGGATGAAGTCGATCTCATCGTCGCCCACGGCACCGGCACGTCCCTCAACGATGCAGCGGAGACGGCGGCGATCAAGAAGGCGTTGGGTGAGCACGCCTACCGGGTCGCCATTACCGCGCCCAAGTCCATGGTCGGGCACCAGCTCGGCGCCGCCGGTGCGGTGTCGGCGATAACGGCCGTGCTCGCCATACATGAGGGCATCGTCCCGCCCACCCTCAACCTGGAGACGCCTGACCCTGCGTGCGACCTAGATTACGTGCCCCAGACCGCGAGGCGGATGCCGGTGGACGTAGCCCTGGCCAACGGGTTCGGCTTCGGCGGTCAGAACGGCGTAATCGCCTTCAGAGGTATCGATGGCGGTGCAGGAAGCACCGGATAGCCCCCGCCGCTGGTGCTTCGGCTGCGGCGACGCCAACCCCGAGGGGCTGGGCATCCAGTTCCAGGTCGAAGGTAAGAGTGTCACGGGCCTGTTCGAGGCGCGGAAAACCCATCAGGGCTTCCCCGGTATGGCCCACGGAGGTATCGCCGCCGCCGCTATCGATGAGGCGATGGGCTGGGCGATGTACGCCGCCGGCGCCTGGGCGATGACCGCCCGCCTGGAGGTGAGGTATCGCCGGCCCCTTCCCCTCGGTGAGCCGTTGGAAGTGAGCGCGGAGGTGGTTCGTGACCGCGGTCGCTGGCTGGAGGCCGAAGGCCGCCTTTGCATCGCCGGTGGGCCCCTATTGGCCGAGGCTAAGGCGCTGTTCATGCGCCTGCCGGCCGATAAGGAGCGCCAGATGCAGGAGTTCTACCTGTCCGGCAGCGTCCCTGCGAACGATGGCTGATCTCGGAGCGGACGGCAAACGGAAACGCCCCTGGGTCTACACGCTCAACCGCGGGCTGGCCCAGCTTGTCCCCCTCTCCTTCGGCTACTGGCTCTCCGTCCCCATCTCAGATATCTTCTACGCTCTCTGGGGCAGTAAGCGGGCGACGGCCCGGCGCAACCACGCCCGCATTCTCGGCCGCCCCGTGGACGACCCGCTCGTGCGGCACAGGGCGCATCGCACGTTCCGTCACTTCGGCCGCTACATCGTTGAGCTCCTGAGCGTGCAGGGCTGGAGCCTGGACTCCATGCGTGAGCGCATCGACATCGAGGGCGATGAGCACTTCGACGAGGCCATCGCCTACGGCAGGGGGATCATCTTCACCAGCGCCCATATGGGCAGCATTGAGGTGGCCAGTACGCTGGTCCTCCTCAAGGGGTTCAAGATCACCTCAGTGGCGGAGCGGCTGCCGAAGATGCTCATGGACTGGCTGATCGCTTGCCGCGCCGAGATGGGGGTGGAGCTGCTGCCTGCCGTGGGCTCGGGGATAGCGCTGGTGCGCCGTCTGCGCCGGGGCGAGATGGTGGCCCTGGTCGTGGACTTGGGCATCAGCAACGGCGATGGCCTGAAGGTCCGCTTCTTCGGTCACGAGACGATGTTCCCAATGGGCCCCGCCCGTCTGGCGCGGATCAGCGGCGCTCCCATCGTCTTCGGATGGGCGGCTCGCAAGCCTGGGGGCCGCTACGTCGTCCACGTGAGCGCCCCCATCCTCTCCAACCGCAACCTCGACCCCGAGGAGGACGCTCAACAGATCACACATCGCATCGTGGACGAGTTCGAGCAGGCGGTGCGGCGCTACCCTGAACAGTGGTACGTCTTCCGGGAGATGTGGCCGGACGATGTGGACCTGACGCTTACCCGCTGACCGTTTCCATTTCGTCCCCTGCAAGTCGTAGACTGGAGCCCAGCCCTGCCTACCGGCAGGCAGGCCCGCCCAAACGGTGGACTACAGCGTCTCCCGAGTGCGGGCCGGATTTCGTTAGTATGCTGTCCTACCTGCAAGCGCGGGTCATCCGCCCGCTAGCTGAGAACCAGATTCTGCTGGTCGTCTGCATCACCACCATGGTGGTGATGATGGGGTTCGGCATCATCAGCCCCGTGCTGCCTCTGTACGCCCAGTCCTTCGGCGTGGGCACAGCCATGATCGGCCTGACCATCACCGTGTTCGGGGCAGCCAGATTGCTGATGAACCTTCCGGCCGGGCTCCTCTCAGAGCGCTATGGCCGGCGGCTCCTGCTCGTTGGCGGCCCGGCGGTGACGGCGCTGGGGTCGCTGGCGGGCGGCTTGGCGCCGGACTTCGGCTGGCTCATCGCCTCTCGTTTCGTCGCCGGCGCCGGCTCGGCCATATACATGACCGGAGCGATGATCCTCCTCACCGACATAACCACCGATGAAAACCGCGGCCGCCTCATGAGCATCTACCAGGGGAGCCTGCTGGCCGGGGTGTCGCTCGGCCCGGCTGTGGGCGGATTCGTCGCCGAAGGCTTCGGGCTGGCGGCGCCCTTCTTCCTTGTGGCGGTGCTCGCTGGCCTGGCAACGCTCTGGTCCTTCGCTCGCATGCCGGAGACGGTGCACCTGAGCCGGGAGCAGGCGAGGGCGGCCGCGGAACAGTCCCGGGATGAGACGCCGCATCGTCAGACGGCACGCCAGAGCGTGCTATCGCTTCTGAGGCGGCCGGACTTCTTGCTGGTGTCCATGCTTACCATGAGCATCTTTCTCACCCGCACCGGCGGACGCCTTACCCTGCTGCCCCTGGTGGGAGCGAATCGGCTTGACATAAGCCCTGGCCTCCTGGGGTTGATATTCGCGATGATGACGGTGCTGCAGCTCATCGTCCTGGCGCCTGGAGGAACCATGATCGACAAGCTGGGGCGTAAGGCGGTGATCGTTCCTAGCGCGCTGGTGACGGGGGTGGCTCTGGTGCTGTTTGCGCTTTCGGGGCAAGTGTGGATGTTCATCATGGCGGCCGTGATCCACGGCTTTGGCACCGGCATACTGGGGCCGGCGCCCGCCGCATACGCTGCGGACATCGCGCCGCCGGGTATGCGCGGGATCACGATGGGCCTGTACCGGACCTTCGGCGATGCGGGGTTCGTCATCGGGCCGGTGGCACTGGGAGCCCTCGCAGACCTCATCGGGTTCGGCCCGGCGCTCACCTTCAACGCGGTCGTGCTTGTGAGCTTTGCCATGCTATTCGCTATCTTCGCCCGCGAGACACTCAGGCGGCCCCCGATCCCATCGGGGCAACCACGGGAGGAGGCTGTGTGATGCCACAGGCAGACGTGAACGGGGCGCGCATCTACTACGAGGTTCAAGGCG
>JADFKX010000117.1 GCA_022564695.1 Chloroflexota bacterium
CAGTCCTTTCCCCATGCTTGCTGCCTCTCGTCCCGGCCTACCTGGGCTACCTCACCGGCGCGGTTATCGACTCGCCGAATCCGGCTCCGGTAACCGCGACGCCGGCCACCTCTGTCGTGAGCGTCGCTTCGGGCGGAAGCGGCGGCACAATCGCCGGGAGCGGCCCGCTGGCGAGCGCCGCTCCGCCCTCTCCGTTCTTCCACGCTATCGCTTTCGTCTCCGGCTTCTCCCTCGTTTTCATCGCCTTCGGCGCCTCCATCGGACTGCTGGGTTTCTTCCTGGGCGGCAACGAGTTCTTCATCCGCGACCAGCAGGACACGATCCTGAAGATATCGGGGGGAGCGCTGATCATCCTGGGTTTGCATCTCAGCGGCGTCATCACCATCCCCTTCCTGGATACGGAGCGCCGCCTCAACGTCAAGACCGGCGATAAGGTCGGCTACACCCGCTCCTTCGTCGTCGGCTCCTCCTTCTCCGCCGGCTGGAGCCCCTGCATCGGCCCCACGCTTGGCGCCGTCCTGGCCCTCTCCGCCGCCAGCGCCAGCGTTTGGCAGGGGCTGATCCTGCTGGCGGTATACTCGGCCGGGCTATCGATTCCGTTCCTGGCGATGGGTCTGGCCTTCAACTCCGTGAAGCCCATCTTCAACTGGCTGAAGCGCTACATGGGCGTAATCAACTACGCCAGCGGCGCCCTTCTCATCATCATCGGCATCCTCATCTTCACCGGCAGCCTGATCAATCTGAATAGCCTGTTCAACTTCGGCATCCTGGGTGACATTTCGGCGGAGGCGTAGAGTGGCGAAGAAACGAGCGAAGCGAAGTAGCGGAGGCCGGGACCTCCAGACACGCCTAAAGGCTCTGGCCGGCCTGGTAGCCATCGTGGGCGGCGCCGCGCTCGTGCTGTCCTTTATCGGCGTCCTCGGCGGTCAGGGCGGCGGCACAACGGCGACCGGCATCAAGATCGAGGACGTGACCCTCCTGGAGACGCCGCAGGTCGCCGCCCTGGGTGACCTGTCGATCGAGCCTAAGGTGGGCAGCCTGGCGCCCGACTTCGAGATCTCGGGCTTTGATGGGTCGCGGCAACGTCTCAGCGACTACCGTGGCAAGCCCGTGTACCTCAACTTCTGGGCTACCTGGTGTATCCCCTGCCAGGTAGAGCTGCAGGATATGCAAGAACTCCTGGACCGGCACAAGGACGAGTTCGCTATCATCACCGTCAACCGGGCGGAGCCCCTGGGCCGGGCTGAGAACTTCTTCAGCAACATGGAGAAGCTAAACGGCGAACCAGGGATCAGCTTCACGGTGGACGGCATGGACCCCGACGACACGCTGTATAACGAGTACCGCGGCCTGGGTATGCCGGTCAGCGTCTTCATCGACGCTAACGGCAAGGTGGTGAAGGTGTTTAACGGCCTCATCGACCTATCGATCATGGAGGAGTCCCTGGCGGAAGCGGTCGCCTCCGCACTCGCGTCGGGGAACGGCTCATCCGACGCGGGCTCCTAGGGGTCGCCCCCTGGAATATCCTGGCAAAGACAGCCCTCTTGCGATATACTGCCCGCGGATAACCCTTACGCAACCGTTAAGGAGGAGAGGATGAGGGACGTCGCCGTCATTGGAGCCGGCATGACACGGTTCGGGAAGTTCCTGGATCGCAGCATGAAGGAGATCACGCGCGAGGCTGTGGACGGGGCGCTCAGCTCCGCCGGCACGGACAAGTCCAAGCTGGAGGTGGCCATCGTCGGCAACGCCGCCGCGGGCCTCATCACCGGCCAGGAGTGCATCCGCGGGCAGGTGGTCCTGCGGGAGATGGGCATTGGCGGCATCCCGATAATCAACACGGAGAACGCCTGTGCCAGCTCCTCCACCGCCTTCCACATGGCCTGGCTATACGTCGCCTCCGGCATGTACGACGTCGCCCTCGCCGTAGGCGTCGAGAAGCTCTACCACGAGGACAAGAGCAAGTCGTTCGCCGCCATCGGCGCCGCCGTGGACGTGGAGTGGGCGCAGGAGATGCAGGCGGCGATGGCATCCTCCAAGGGCAACGGCGAGGGCTCAGGTCAGCCCGCGCCGGGCTCAGGGGCGGGGAAGAAGCGCTCCATGTTCATGGACTTCTACGCCGCCTTCGCCAGACAGCACATGCAGCGCTACGGCACCACCGCGGAGCAGTTCGCCCGCATCGCCGTCAAGAACCACTACCACGGCTCCCTCAACCCTCACGCACAGTACCGCGAGGTCTACTCCTTGGAGGACATCCTCACCTCGCCGCCGGTAGCGGAGCCTCTCACAAGGCTTATGTGCTCCCCCATTGGGGACGGCGCGGCGGCGGCGATTCTCTGCTCAGCGGAGAAGGCGAAGCAGTTCACGACCAAGCCCGTTAACATCCTGGCCTCCTGCATCAGTTCCGGCGGCGACCACGAACCGGGCGAGCCCGGCCTAACCGAGCGGGTGGTTCAGCAGGCGTACAAGCAAGCGGGCGTGGGGCCGGAGGACCTGAGCGTCATTGAGCTACACGACGCTTCGGCGCCGGCGGAGCTGGTGCTGTATGAGGAGCTGGGGCTGTGCGAACCAGGCGAGGGCGGCAAGCTGATCGACGCCCGCGCCACCTACTTCGACGGCCCCATGCCGGTGAACACCAGCGGCGGCCTGATCTCCAAGGGTCACCCAATTGGGGCAACAGGCGTCGCCCAGATCTACGAGGTGTTCACGCAGCTCCGGGGCGAGGCGGGCGAGCGGCAGGTAGCCAACCCCCGCATCGGCATGACGGAGAACGGCGGCGGCATGGTGAAGGGGGAGGCGGCGGCGCTGGCCGTGCACATCTTCTCCGTGTAACAGCCGCATAGGGGAGCCCACGTGAACTACGGAAGCCTCATCGTTGAGCGGACCGACGCCGTGGCTACCATCCGCCTCAACCGGCCCGAGAAGCACAACGCCCTCAACACACAGCTCTGTGAGGAGCTGATCAACGCCCTCGACAAGCTAGAGGCCGACGACGGCGTCAACGTCCTCGTCCTCACCGGGGCAGGCGAGAAGGCGTTCTGCGCCGGCGCGGACATGGCCGAGGCCATCGGCCCCGACTCGTCGGGGAACGTAAGCGACGGCGGAGCGCCGGGCCCACCGGCGGAGGCCGTCGCTCGCGTCCTGCGTACCCGCAAGCCGCTGATCGCCGCGGTCAACGGCTATGCCTACGGGGGCGGCGCCGCGCTGGCCATCAACTGCGACATCCGCGTCGCTTCAGACAACGCCCGCTTCCGGTTCATAGGCGCCAGCTACGGGCTGGTGGTGAGCGCATTTCAGCTCCCTCGGGTCGTGGGCGCGCCGCTGGCGAAGGAGCTGATCTTCACGGCCCGGGCTATCGACGCTCAGGAGGCGCTTCGAATAGGTCTGATCAACCACCTTGTCCCCCTGGAGCAGCTCGAATCGACCGTCGCCGAGATGGCTGCAGCCATCGCCGCCAACTCCCGAGCGGCGGTGATGGAGTCCAAGCGGGTGATCGACATCGCCACCTCCAGCCGGGAGGCCGTCCAGCACGAGGTGAAGACGAACGCGGAGTTGCGGCAATCGAAGGAGCATAGGGATCGGTTCCGGGCGGCCGCCATCCGGGTCACGGGGGAGAAGTAGACCTAGGGGCGAGCCTCCGCCGGGGCTCCTGTCAGCGCCCCGGTTAGCTCCGCCAGATCACGCACCTCTTCCAGCCGCCCAATCAGGCCAACAGCCCCCTCCGTAGCCTCACCAGGGAGCACGCCCTGCGCGCAGTCACGGAACTTCTCCGTCAGCTCCTCCCAGGAGAGGGGCCGTGATGGGTCACCGCGAGGCGTATCCACGCGCAGGAACTGCTCCTCGCCGCCTCTGAGCACGATGCGCACCTCAGCGTAACCGCCGATGGGAAACGTGCCCCCAGACTCATCAGGGCCCTCGCTCACCTCAATCTTCGCCATCAGCTCCCTCACCGCCGGGCGGTGGACGGCTTCGTCCGTGAAGGTCGTCAGCATCACGTGTCCGTCAAGGAGAGCAGCCGCCAGGCAGTACTCCAGGCTGAACTTCCCCTCCAGCCCTGTGGCCGGCGAATCCCCGCGTAGGGGCATCAACGATCCGCGGCTGACCTCCACTCGAATCGCCTCGATGCCGGCGGGGTCGATCCGGTGTCGAGCCTTCATCTCGAGGACAGCGTCCAGCGAGCGGTGGACGGCGTAGCAGCAAGGATAGAGCTTCACCCCAAAGCCGGATGAGGTGATCTGGTATGGCCGGCCCAGAGAGGCGATCGACTCCAGGTCAGGCTCAGCGCCGCCGCTCATCGCGCGCAGGAAGCCGCCCGGACGGGCGGGCGTCTGCCCGCTTTCGCCCTCCAAGGCGCGGCGATCGGCGGTGAAGCCACGGGCCGCCAGCTCCGCCGCCACTACGCCGTTGCGGGCGGCCCAGCCGGCGTGCAGAGGCTTGGTCATCGTCCCGAAGTTCTGCTGAAGGCCCGAGGCCAAGGAGGCGGCGATGCCGAACGCCATCTGAGTTCGCGCGATATCCAGACGCAGGAGGCGCGCGCAGGCCGCGGCCGCGCCCAGCGTCCCCAGGGTGGAGGTGGCGTGCCAGCCCAAGGCGTAGTGCGCCTCGCCTATGGCGCGGCCCAGGCTCGTCTCCACCTCGAACCCCAGCACGAAGGCCGTGAGCAGGTCGCGGCCGCTCCTCGACGCCTTCTCCGCGACCGCCAGGGCGGCCGGCAGCAGGGGCGCGCTGGGGTGGCCCCGCATCGGCAGGCTGACATCGTCGAAGTCCAGGGCGTGGGCGGCGGCGCCGTTGGCGAGAGCCGCATCGGCGGCGGGGGCGCGAAACGATCGTCCCAGCACCGCCACCTCGGCCCGGCCGCCTTGCTCTCGTACCCAGTCCGCGACGATGCGGGCGCTCTCCTCCCGCGAGCCAGCGAGGGTCACGCCAAGCGTATCCAGCAGGGCGCGCTTGGCCTGGGCGATGGCGTCCTCCGGCACGCTCTCGGTTTCGACAACGAAGCGGGCGAGGCGTTCGCTGGCGTTCACGGCGCAATCGTAGCACAGCACCGGAGCTTGCCAGGCCCTCGCGATGCGGCTATAGTGGTCGCCGCGACCTCAGTTCAAGGAGATTACCGATGACAGAGGCAGTGATGGGCGTCAAGGTTGGCGACCGAGCGGAGTTCGAGAAGATGGTGACGGCCGAGGACGTGGCGCGGTTCGCGGATTGCACCGGCGATACGAATCCGTTGCACCGGGATCCGGATTACGCGGCCAGGACCCGCTTTGGGCAGTGCATCGCCCACGGGATGCTGAGCGCGGGGTTCATCTCGGCGGTGCTGGGCACGAAGCTGGCGCCGGACAGCTGCGTCATCTACCTGAGCCAGAGCCTCCGCTTTTTGCGGCCGGTGAAGATCGGCGAGACGATCCGCGCCGTGGCCGAGGTCAAGGGCACCGACCCCGAGAAGCGCATCGTTACCGTGCAGACGGACTGCTTCAACCAGGACGGGGAGCCGGTGGTCAAGGGGGAGGCAGTGGTGCTGCTGGACCCGATCTCGTAGCGGGAGGGGTTGGCCAACCCACCCGGGGGCACGGCGCTGACGTGGTGCTGGAGATGCATTTCAGGCGCTGGTGTCGAAGCGAGTGTAGACGATGAAGGGCAGGATGGGTCAAGTACTGTCCGATGGAGACATAGTCTTTTGAGTTTCAATATCTCACCGAAGGTGCTTGCTGAGCTAATCAAGAAGGGCGAGACCAGGAAAGTAGAGTTCAAGTCGCTGCTCCCTCCTGACAATATCAGCGCAAGAATCTTGACCGCGTTCGCTAATAGCGAGGGCGGAGTCCTTATCTTGGGAGTGAGCGAGCAGGGCGAGATCACAGGCCTAACACGGGGCCAAGTGCACCAGGCCACCGAGAGGCTTCGACGAATTACAGCCTCTCTGTTTGACACTCCTGCAGAGGTCGGCTCGGCCGTCATAGACGGCCGGCCGGTCGTTCACGCAGCCATCGAGGCCGTTCCGAAGGATACCCCACCCGTCACCACTGCGTCGGGAGCAGCCTATCAGAGGCGCGGAGCGGGCGTGATTGAGCTGGGCATCGATGACATCATCCGACGACTTGAGCAGCGGAAAACAGTTAAGCGCGGAACCCCGGCGCGGCCGACCCGCCGAACCGAACAGCACGTGAAGGCGTTTGTCGCCATGTCCTTCCGCACTGAAGAGGAGCCCGCGCTTGAAGACTACTGGGCCGCAATGAAGCGTGCAGTTGAACAGACGGATCGGGACATCGAACTGGTGAGAATAGATCTGCACGACGGAGACTATGAAATATCGCAAGAAATCATGGATAAGATAGACAAGTGTTCCATACTGATCGCCGACTTCACGCTCTCGCCATCGAACGTGTACTTCGAACTAGGTTATGCTCGCGGGCAGGGAAAGAGGGTAATTCAAACTGCGCGCAAGGAGACGACGCTCGCGT
>JADFKX010000118.1 GCA_022564695.1 Chloroflexota bacterium
ACGCCCACGCCTACACCGACACCTACGCCCACGCCCACGCCCACGCCCACCGTACTCGCGGAGACCGCCACACCCACGCCGGCCGTACTCGAGGTGACCCAGGACCCAACTTCCCTGCCTGACACCGGAGGTGTGCCGAAGGTGGACACCATCAGCAGCCTCTCCATACTGCTCGGTCTCGGCGGACTGGCCATCCTGAGCGGCGCCGGCACATTGGTGGCCGTGGCCGCGAGGCGAAGGCGCTAGCCGCTAGCAGTTAGAGAACGCAGAAGCCGCCGCGCTTGAAAGCGCGGCGGCTGTACTTTAGCGAACTGCCGTCTAGCGGCCCTCCAGCCAGCGCACGATCTTACCGACGTTATCGCGCAGGTCCAGCTTCGCCTCGCCAATGAGCCAGCGGTAGCAGTCCAGCCGCTGGGTCGGGTCCTCCGCGTAGTCCTGCCAGGCCAGCACGAACGCCCGTCCCCGAGCCTTAGCCGAGCCCTCTTTGGGGAACAGGTGTACGTAGATCGTGCGGCCGTCGTCCGTCAGACCGATGCCGCTCACCGCCGCCTCCATCAGCTCCTCGCGACCCAGTTGGGCCAGCTCCCGCCGCAGCTCTCGTTCCAGGAATCGTAGCGCCATCAGGCAGCGGGAGGCCTAGCTGTAGAACGTGCTGGCGATGGCCCCGACGTACGCCATGAGCTTCTCCGGTGGCAGAGCGTAAGCCGGCGGCACCAGTACCAGCGAGTCGGCCACCTCCCATATCGGCTCGATCTTTTTCCGCACCTCGTCCGGGGTGCCGCATATCACGAACGTCTCGGCCATCTCGTCCGGCACCAGGTGGGCGGCGCCCGCGTGACCGCCGTGCTTGACGCCCTCCTGCAAGCGCCGTGCCTCCTCCCGGAAGCCGTGAGCCGCGAAGTACTCCTCGTACTGAGCGGCGCCGGCGTAGAAGGCCACCGTAGGCCGCGCGTCGTTGATCGCTTCGGCACGGTCGTTGCTGGGGGCAACATACAGGCCGGCCTGGAACTCGATATCGGAGCGCTGCTTGCCGCCGCGCTTCAACCCCTGCTCAAGCGCCTCGGGAATCTTCGTCGTGGCCCAGGGGACGGTCCAGATGGGATGACCCATGACCCCGTCCGCGATCTCGGCAGCGAGGCTGACCAGCGGGCCGCGCAGGGCAGCGATCCAGATCGGCAGGTCGGTGCGCAGGGGTGGTGGAGGAGACAACCACTCCAGCAGGTTGAAATCGTGCTGGTGGTAGACGCCCTCGTAGCGCTGCAGCTCTCCCGTGTGGGCCTTGCTAATGACCATGCGGATGATCTCCACCACCTCCCGCATGTGCGCCAGCGGCTTGCCGTAGGGCATGCCGTAGATCTCCTCGCTCAAGGCACGGACGCTGCAGCCGAGGCCGAGAATGAAGCGGCCGCCGCTGATCCGGTCCATGTCCATGGCGGCCACAGCCGTCTCGTAGGGGCTGCGGGTGAAGGCGAGGGCGATACCGGAGAGAAGGCGGACGCGGCTGGTGACGGTGGCAGCCGCAGCCAGCGGAATGAACGGCGTACTGTAGAGCTGCGCCGCCATCAGGCCTTCCAGGCCGGCGTCCTCCTGCATCTTCGCCTGGGCCGCCACAGCCGCTGCCGGCACGTCGGCGGTGACGAATCCCCAATAGCGCTTACTTTTGTTGGCCATCGCTGAACCTCCTTGCAGGCGACCCCATCGCGGCAATAATCAGGGCAGTAGCAGGAGAAGTCAACTTCTCGACAGCCCGATGCGAATTCCGCCTCTACTTATTGGGGACCGTCAAGACACAGACAGACTGACGGAAGTTCGCCATGTTTTCCATTCTTATCCCTTGTTCCGTGACGATAGGATGGGGTATGGGAATATGAGGCTTGTCCCCATCATGGATGGCTTCAATCTTGTAGCCCAGATGAGATGACCACGCGGCAATTGCATCTCTGCCGATGAAGTAGACGAAGGGCTGCGATGCTTCGAGATTCGAAACATTGCTTTCGAAGAGCTTCCAATGACTCGGCAAGGAAAACTCAACAAAGCTGAAGACTGCTTTCCCGCCAACTTTCAGAACCCTACGAGCCTCCTGCAAATACAGATAAGAGTATTCCTGCCGCAGATGGGTGAATACGGAAAAGAAGCACACCATGTCCGCCACGTTATCCTGCTCGGGAATAGTAAGACCGTCGGTGACCTCAAAACGCCAGTCCGGGCGCTTGCACAGATCACGGGCATAGTGCGCCAACTCAGGGATTATGTCGATACCCAGGTACTTTCCCTCCAAGTAGCCAACCAGCGCTTTCGCTAACCGGCCTGAACCACAGCCTACGTCAATCAGATAGCCGTTTCTGTGCAGGCCGTATTGAATGAGAAGCTCTCGCTCCAGGATACCGAAAGGTTCGAACTCCCCGCCGACGGCCCGCTTCATCGCCTCATCGGAGGGGTATTGTTTCATGAGGCTGCGAACCAGATCGCGATAGGCCACACTGGTGTCGAGTCCTGACAGAATCGGAAGATCTTCCGCCTGTGACGGGGTCTCTGCTAAATCAGTCACGTGAATCTCCTCCCCTCGGCAGGACTGGATCGCCGCGGAGCTCGCAGAACCGATGCTCATCGCAATATTGAAGGCCAGAGGGAACACAAGTCAACTTCTCGACAGCCCCGCAGGCCAGATGCTACCCTGTCGGCATCGTGGCCGACTTCGTTCTCGCACTGGACCAGGGCACGTCCTCCTCCCGCGCCATCCTGTTCGATCGCGCGGGCGTGCCGGTCGCCTCCGCCCAACAACCGTTCGAGCAGATATACCCTCGTCCCGGCTGGGTGGAGCACGATCCGGAGGCGATCTGGCAGTCTCAGCTGGACACCGCCCGTGAGGCGCTGGCCAACGCCAGAGCCGCCCCCGGGGACATCGCCGCCATCGGCATCACGAACCAGCGCGAGACCACCCTAATCTGGGACCGGAGCGGCCAGCCCATCGCCAACGCCATCGTCTGGCAGGACCGCCGTACCGCACCCCTCTGCGATGACCTCCGCGACCGCGGCCTGGAGCCGCTGTTCCGCGAGCGCACCGGCCTCCTGCTGGACCCCTATTTCTCCGGCACCAAGGTGAAGTGGCTCCTGGACAACGTCCCCGACGCCCGCCAGCGGGCCGAGCGCGGCGAGCTAATGTTCGGCACCATCGACTCCTGGCTCATCTACCGGCTGACCGGCGTCCACGCTACCGACTACACCAACGCCTCGCGCACCCTTATGTATGACATTTTCGAGCGCCGCTGGGACAGCGACCTGCTGGAGGCGCTGACGATACCGCCTTCGCTGCTACCGGAGGTGCGGCCGTCCTCCGGCGTCATTGGCGAGACGTCACTGCTTGGCGGCGCCATCCCCATCGCCGGTGTGGCCGGCGACCAGCAGGCAGCGCTGTTCGGCCAGGCCTGCTTCTCGCCCGGCATGGCGAAGAACACGTTCGGCACCGGCGCCTTTCTCCTGATGAACATCGGCAACCGCGGCATCGCCTCTGAATCGCTCGTGACCACCATCGCCTGGGGTATGGGCGACACTCTGACCTACGCCCTGGAGGGCTCCATCTTCATCGCCGGCGCCGCCGTCCAGTGGCTGCGCGACGAACTGGGGCTCATCGCCACCAGCGCTGAGTCAGAGACGCTGGCTGCCAGCGTGCCCGACTGCGACGGTGTCTACCTGGTCCCCGCCTTCGTCGGCCTGGGCGCGCCCCATTGGGACCCCCACGCCCGCGGCGCCCTGCTGGGCCTCACCCGCGGCACGAACAAGGCGCACATCGTACGCGCAGCGCTGGAGGCGATGGCGTTCCAGAGCCGCGATGTCATCGACGTGGTGGAGGCCGATTCAGGCGTCAAGCTGGACGAGCTGCGCGTAGACGGCGGCGCCGCCGCTAACGACCTGCTGCTCCAGATTCAGGCCGATATCATTGGCCGCGATGTCGTGCGGCCCGCCGTCACGGAGACCACCGCCCTGGGTGCCGCCTACCTCGCGGGGCTGGCCACCGGTTTCTGGAAAAGCACCGATGAGCTGGCCGCCAACTGGCGCATCGACCGGCGGTTCAGCCCCCAGATGAGCGAGGAGCGGCGCGAGGAGCTGTACGCGGGCTGGAAGCGGGCGGTGGAACGGGCGAAGGGCTGGGCGAGCTAGCCTGCCCATCAAGGTGGAAGCCGGACCTCCTTGCCAGCGCGACGAAGCCCTTGCTACGCTCGTTCTATGGAACGAGAGATCTTCCGGGCTATCCGGACGAGCGCAGGCACAGCGCTGACAACGTCTGCGCTGGTCGCTGTGTCTCTGCTGAGCGCCTGCGCCGGCGCGGGAACAGAACAATCGCCGACCGCCACACTGTCCCCCACCCCAGCGATCGTGCCCAGCCCCTCGACCCCACCACCCAATCCTTCCCCAACACCCGCTCTCACCCCTATGCGCACCCCCACGCCGGTTCCGTCCCAGACGGAAAGCCCTGACGATGAAGACCCCCAGGGGCTGCTGACGATCGTTGATAAGGAGCACGGGCTGCCGCCGGCGTACGTGCCGCCTGGCCTGGTGGAGATACCGCTTGAATGGATGGCGCCCGGCTTCCCCAGCTGGCTGCTGCGGAGGGAGGCGGCCGAGGCGCTGGTCGTCATGCTCCGGGCAGCACGGGCCGAAGGCCACGAACTGCGGGTGCGCTCCGCCTATCGCTCCTACTGGGAGCAAGCGGCGACGTTCCAGTACTGGATTGACCTGTTGGGCGAGGAAGAGGCGCGGCGTGCAAGTGCGCCGCCTGGCCACAGCGAGCACCAGCTGGGCTCCACCGTGGACCTCACCAGCGCAAGCGTCAGCTGGCAGCTCGAACAATCGTTCGGCCAGACGCCGGAGGGCCAGTGGCTGGCGGCTCACGCCCATGAGTACGGGTTCACCCTCAGTTATCCCCAGGGAGCGGAAGAGATTACCGGCTACAAATACGAACCCTGGCACTTCCGTTACATCGGCCAGGATCAGGCAGTGAGATGGGCCGAGAGCGGCCTCACGCTCCTCGAGTTCCTCAAGCAACCCACCGACTAGGACGTCCGTCAATAGCGGCCCGGAGCTACAGCCGCCAGCCTAGGGCGTGGGAGTGGGCTCTGGCGTCGGGCTCGGCGTAGGCGACAGTGTCGGCGCAGGCGTGGGCGCAGGCGTGGGCGCAGGTGTAGGCGACGGCGTCGGACTCGGCGTCGGCATGGGTGTAGGCGACGGAGTCGGGTTCGGCGTCGGCGCAGGCGTAGGCGACGAAGTCGGGCTCGGCGTAGGCTCCGCCGTAGGCGGTTGCACCGCTGGCAGCGGTGGCGGTGGCGGCGGCGGCTCCGTCCCGAGCTTGTACGTCGCCTCGAACCAATCCCAGGCGATACGCGAGAGCCTGGCCCCGAAGGAGTATCCCATATACTCCGTCCTCGCCTTCTGCGAAAGGTACGAGATCGCGTACGCCTTCTCCTGACCGTCGGCGCCCGTGAAGGTCACGATCCCCACATCGTTGTTCACCCAACCGTCCGAGTCCCAGTAGTAGCCGATCTTGTGGGCCACCGTAGCCGCGGACGGGAGCTGGCCCGGCAGCATATAGTTCACGTAGGCGCGGATGTTCCGCAGGCGCTCCAGCGTATACTGCGTCCATTCCGGCTCAAACAGCTCGCCCCGGTATAGCTTCGTGAGGACGGAGTTCGTCTCCAGTGCAGTCAGCAGGTTGTTCTGCGTGCCGTCTCCGTAGTAGGGCACGTGGTCAAACAGGGAGGCCTGCATCCCCCAGGTGGCCATCATCTCCCTCGCCCGGGTGACGCCCACCTGGTGGGTGCCGAACACCTTCTGCAGGAACTGCTTCACCTGCGGCGGGTAGCTGCCGCCGATCCCATACTCGATGTTGTTGGCCAGCCCCTCAGGGCTGGCCCGGCCCGTCTGAAACTCTCCCACCACGGCGAACAGGGCGAACATGTTGATAGTGCAACCGGTCCGCTGAACGGCGTTTCCGTTCACGGAGATTGTCTGACCCGTCTGCAGATCGGTCACCGCTATCGCCACCTCAATGCCGCCCACCTGCGCCCCATAGTCAGCGATCTCCTGGGCCAGGAGATCTTTGAGCGCCAGGAGCTGCGGCGATGCATCCACGTTCTCGGGCATCCCTGCCAGGGCCGAGGGTGTCTGGGGCCCTATCGGCTGATCGCCACCGGCCGCGGGCGAGGAGCCGTCTGACCCAGCCGAGCCCGGAACAGGTGTCTCCACAATATCCAGCAAGGGTGGGAACGCGCCGCTGACTCGGTCGGCGGACACGCCGCCACCGCTTTCCACGGCGGCGATGGGCGCTCGCGTCGGCGAAGGCTCCTCCTGGCCCAGCACGCCCAGAGCCAGCGCCAGGCTGCTGCCCGTGACCGCCAA
>JADFKX010000119.1 GCA_022564695.1 Chloroflexota bacterium
CGCCGCCGTCGCCTCCGCCATGACGTTAGGCGCCCTGGGCACAGACACCGGCGGCCCCATACGCGCCCCCGCCTCCCTCTGCGGCATTACCGGCCTCAAACCCACTTACGGCCGCGTTAGCCGCCGCGGGATAGTCCCCCTGAGCTGGGCCCTGGACCACGCCGGGCCGATGGCACGCAGCGCCGCCGACGCCGCCATCATCCTGAAGGTGATCGCCGGGCACGACCCCCAGGACGAAACGAGCAGCGAGGAGCCGGTGCCGGACTACACCAAGGCGCTGAAGGACCAGCGCCTCAAACGCCTCCGCATCGGCGTGCCCCAGGAGTACTTCTTCGACAACGTTGACGACGAGGTGCTGAAAGCGATCCACGCCGCCATACTTGTGCTGAGGGACGACCTCAAAGCGGAGGTGAGCGAGGTCTCCCTCCCCCACATCGCCGAGGCGCCCGCGGCCGTCAGCGCCATCATGCTCCCAGAGGCGCTAGCCTATCACAAGCGCTGGCTGGCGGAGCGGCCCCAGGACTACGGCGAAGACGTGCGCGCCCGCCTGGAGATGGGGCTCCTCTACCCCGCCGTGAGCTACGTCCAGGCCCAACGCTTTCGCTCCCTCATCGTGGAAGAGTGGCGACAGACGGTGTTCAGCCGCGTTGACCTGCTGGCTGTCCCCACCACGCCCGTGCCGGCCCCCAGCCTGGACGAGAACAACCTTCAGACAACCCTCACGCTGACGCGGTTCACAGGGCCCTTCAACCTCACCGGCCTGCCCGCCATCTCCATACCCTGCGGTTTCACCAACGGCGGCCTGCCCATCGGCCTGCAGCTCGTGGGCCGCTGGTGGGACGAAGCAACCGTCCTGCGGGCCGCCCACGCCTACCAGCAGGCGACGGACTGGCACACGCGGACGCCGCCCCTCTAGGCGCTCACGCTTTCCGTTGCACCAGGTGCGTGCTGTTAACGACCGCCAGCAGTCGGTCCCGATCGTCCCGCACGGTTGACTCCACCACCATCATTGTGCGGCCCTTGTGCACTATCCGCGCCTCAGCGATCACCTTCCCCCGATCCGTGTTTCGCAACAGGTTTGAGCTGATCTGAATCGATAGAGGGAATGGCGTGGCCGGGTCGGAGTGATCCGGGTCTATAGCGCGAAAGCAGACCATCGTCGCGGCTACGTCCGCAAGCTGAATGAGCGCCCCCGCCGCGAACACCCCCGTCCCCTGCCTGACGTTCGGGCCGTACGGCATCTCCATCAGGACATGATGCTCGTCGGCCTCAAGCGGCCTCAACCCGAGCGCCAGAATTATGTTCCCACCCGACTCTTCGAGCCCGCGCTTCCAGCTCTCATACCACTCATCGTCAAATTCAGCCAAGCTCCCGCTCCTTCGTTCTCCGGCCCCTCTACTTCGATCCGCCCTGCCGGAGCACCTTCGGCGTGTCATCCCGGTTCCCCCACTCGGCCCAGGACGCGTCGTAGTTCTTGACGCGGTCGAACCCCATCAGCCGCAGGACGAACGTTCCGTGCGCCGCACGGATGCCCGCCTGTCAGTGGGTCAGGACTTCGCTCTCCGGCGTGATCCCCACCGCCTCCAGGCGGCTGCGGATCTCCTCGGCGGGGAGCAGCTCCGGCGCCTCGCCGCCGGTGGTCAGCTCCAGCCACTCCAGGTGGACGGCGCCGGGGATGTGGCCACCGTAACGGTTCTGGCGCGGCGTCTCCCCCGTGTACTCCCCCTTCGACCGCACGTCCCAGATCACCGTGCCCTCACGGTCGATCGCCGCCTCCACCTCCTCGCGGTCGCACAGGCAATCGCGGCCGGGGCGCACCGTGAACGTCGCCCGATCCACGTGACGCTGCTCGCGCGTAAGGGGGCGGTCCTCCGCGAGCCACTTCTGGAAGCCACCGTTCAGCACCTTGCATTCCGCATGGCCGTAGTAGTCCAGCGCCCACCACAGGCGCGCGGCGAACAGCCCGCCGAAGCCGTCGTAAGCCACCACCGTGTGCTCATCGCCGATCCCGTGCGCCGCCATCACCTCGGCGAACCTCTCCGGCGGCATCAGATGATCGGGGTTCTCCGTGTCCTTCAGGTAGTGGTGCACCTTCAGGCCCACAGCGCCGGGGATGTGCAACCGCTGGTAGGCCGCGAACTCGTCACAGTCAACGATTCGGATGGAGGGGTCGTCCAGCCGTTCGGCCAGCCACTCCGTCGTCGCCAGCAGCTCCGGCCGCGGGTAGCCGCTCACCCTAACGTCTCAGCGCCCAGCGCCGCCGGCCAGGGCGGGGAGGATAGAGAGCGTATCGCCCTCCTTGACCGCCGTCTCCAGCTTGTCCAGGAAACGGATGTCCTCATCGTTGAGGTAGATGTTCACGAACCGGTGGAGCTGGCCATCGGTGACGATCTGCTCCCTGAAGCCGGGGTAGCGGCTCTCCAGGTCGTCCAGCAGCTCGCCCACGCTGGCGCCTTCCCCTTGCACGGAGCGCTGTCCGCCTATCAGCTTCTGAAGGTTAGCCGTAATCCGCACCTCTATCATCATCTCGCCTCCTAATTTCCGTCGTGGCTGGGAAAGGGTGCTCCGCAGAACTCCACGTAGTCTATCAACTCGTGTACCGTAGGGTCGTCACCGCACAGCGGGCACTTGGGGTCGCGCCGTAGCTTGACGACGCGGAACTCCATGGAGAGAGCGTCGAACAGGAGCAGCCGGCTGGACAGCGAATCGCCGATCTCCAGGATGAGCTTGAGCGTCTCTATCGCCTGGATAGAGCCGATGACACCGGTGAGAGCGCCCAGTACGCCGGCGTCGGCGCAGCTGGGTACGAGCCCCGGTGGGGGCGGCGCCGGGAACAGGCAGCGGTAGCAACCCTGGCCCGGGACGAACACCGTTGACTGCCCATCGAACAGGAGGATGCTGCCGTCCACCAGCGGCTTGCCGGCGAAGTAGCAGGCGTCGTTGACCAGGTAGCGGGTGGTGAAGTTGTCTGCGCCGTTAACGACGATATCGTACTGGGGGATGATCTCCATCGCGTTCTCGGAGGTGATGGGCCCATCGTGGATCACCACATTGACGTCCGGGTTGTAGGAGAGCAGCGTATCCTTGGCGGACTGCGTCTTGGGCCTGCCCACGTCATCGTTGTGATGGAGGACCTGGCGCTGGAGGTTGGACAGGTCCACGATGTCGAAGTCGGCGATGCCGATAGTGCCGACGCCGGCCAGGGTGAGGTAGAGCGCGGACGGCGAGCCCAGCCCGCCGGCGCCGATGATCAGCACCTTGGCCGCCATAAGCTTGCGCTGGCCCAGGGACCCCACCTGGGGCATGATGATGTGCCGCGAGTAGCGGTTGACCTGGTCCTCCGTCAGAACCTGGCCGCCAGCGATCGCCGGGATCACGGCGATCTCGTCGCCGTCTTCCAGCGGCGTCTCCTTCCCCTGGAGCGAGTGCATCTCTTGGTTGTTGACGTAGATGTTGATGTGGCCCGGCACCTCGTCCGATTCGTCGAAGATCATGTGGCGCAGCTCCGGGTACTGGCTCCCCAGGTTGTTCAGCACCTCAGCCACGCTGCTCCCCTCCACGCGGACGCGGGTCTGGTTGCCCGCCAGCCGCCGGAAGGGCGTGGGTATGTAAACCATTATTGACATGTGCTTCTCCTCACAGCCGGCATCGCTACGTCTCCATGGTGAGATAACGTTCGCCCGTGTCCGGCAGGACCGTGACCACTCGTTTCCCCTGGCCCATCTGCTTCGCTATCTTCAGCGCGGCCACCACGTTCGCCCCAGCGGAGATCCCCACCAGCAGCCCCTCCTCACGCGCCAGTCGGCGGGACATATCGATCGCCTCCTCGTCACCCACGGACATGATCTCGTCCAGCACCTCGCGGTTGAGGATGCCGGGGGCGAAGCCAGCGCCGATCCCTTGAATAGCGGTAATGCCGGCGCGGCCGCCCTGAAGGACCGGCGAGCGGGCAGGCTCCACGGCGATGATGCGGACGTCCGGGCTCTGCGCCTTCAGCACCTCGCCGACGCCGGTGATAGTGCCGCCGGTGCCCACGCCCACCACAAAGGCGTCCAGCCTGCCGCCGGTTGCGTCCAGTATCTCCTTGGCCGTAGTGCGACGATGGACGTCGGGGTTGGCGGGATTCTCGAACTGCTGAGCCATGAAGTAGTCGGGGTGCTCGCTCATCAACTCCTGGGCCGCGTACACGGCGCCGGTCATCCCCTCGATGGCGGGCGTGAGGACGATCTCCGCCCCGTAGCGGGCCAGCAGGTCGCGACGGGCCAGGCTCATGTCCTCCGGCATCGCCACTATGAGGCGGTAGCCCTTAACGGCGGCCACCATCGCCAGGCCGATGCCGGTGTTGCCGCTGGTCGGCTCCACTATCGTGTCGCCGGGCTTGAGCTTTCCCTCCCGCTCCGCCGCCTCGATCATGCTCAGGGCGATGCGGTCCTTCACACTGCCCGCCGGGTTCATCGACTCCACCTTGGCCACCACCTCGCCCCAGCCCTCCTGAACCACACGGTTGAGCCGCACCAAGGGCGTGCCGCCTATCAAGTCAAGCACCGTCTCCGCGATGTTTCCGTCTTTGCTCATGCTTCCTCTCTTAAATAACGTACCGCGCGCTGCCCGCATTCAACGCCAGATCTCGCTTCGCTAGGTCGGCGATAGTCGCGTTCTCCAGCACACCCAGGATCGCCTCACGGACGGCCTGCCACATGTCTCGTTGCGCGCAGCCGCCACCTTTAGCACAGGCGCTGGACTCATCCAGACAATCGCTGGGCAGGATGGAGCCCTCCAGGGCCACGATTACCTCGCTCACCGGTATGGTCTCCGGGTCGCGGCTGAGGGCGTGCCCGCCCTGAGGGCCGCGCACGCTGCGGATAAAGCCGGCGCGGCGCAGCGTAGTGAGGAGCTGTTCCAGATAAGACTCCGGGATGCTCTGGCGGGCCGCGATCTCGCCGCTCTGGGTCAGCTTCACCTCGCCATAGTGATGCGCCAGCTCAATGAGCGCGCGTATGCCGTAATCGCCTTTAGTGGAAACCTTCATGCCTGACCTTCAGCGGGGCGAAAGTGGAGTAAACTGCTCAACAATCGTAGCATGCGCCGGTTCACCGTCGCAATGCGGCCGGCGGCGTCTACCGTTTGACTGAAGCTGCGTGGATTCAGCCCTGCTCCAGGAGGGCAGACCTGAACGTCCGCAGCTGTGATACTCTCCACTTTCGACATATCTCTCACACTAAGAACAGTACCAGCGGCACCAGGAAAATAGCGCCCAGAAAGATTACGAACTCCCGCCGCCGCTGCGTTACCCGGTGCGCCAAGCTGAGGATGACCCTCGAGTACGGGCGGTACAGGAGTAGCAGCACCAGCAGCGACACAACCGCGCCGACCGCCATCTGCGTAAAGACAATGGTGAACGCCCGCGGCGAGTCGAGGAGGAGGGCGGCAAACATCGTGTCCACCCAGGTGGAGATGTTCGCGCCCATCACGTAGGGGATGATACCGTCCCGGCGCACGTACCCCTTCAACGATAGCGGGATGAGGAGGGTGAGAGAGATCGAGACGGAGAGCGTCATCGTCGTTATGAGCAACCCCAGCAGGAACATCACCAGCGGCCGATGCAGCAGACGAGAGATGCGCTCCATGCGTAAGCTGGGCTGCTCCAGGTTGGGCAGCGCGCGGTCGAAGATGGCGAAGCTCGCCAACACCAGCCCGATGCCGCCTGCGAACACCAGCAGCATCGGCAGATTGCCCGTCGCCTCATCGGCGAGCGGCCTGAAGGCCAGGTCATTGAAGCTGACCAGGAAACCCGGCGCTGAGACCTCCACCCCGTCCAGCCAGCCCCGCTCCAGCACCAACGAGCCCAGCGGCACCACCGGCGCGTAGATAGTGAAAGTCGTGAGCATCGCCACCACGCCGATGAAGATGCCGTCAGCGGTGCGCCGCTTGCTCACGTAGTACAGGAACCCGACGAACAGGACGATGAACGAGGCGCCCATGCGTGATCCGTTGAGCATCGCGAACGCCTCGCTGTCGCTGATCGTTCCCCCCGCGAACAGGCTCAGGGCGATAGCGGCCACCGGCGACCCGCTGAGGGCTCCGTAAGCACCCAGCCAGCCGAAGCCGAGAATGTTCGCCGACCCCTGGGCTGAGACGCCCGTAAGAATATCGCCGACGCCGCCGGCCGCGGCCCTCAGCACCTCCAGGGCGAAGATAAACATCAGGAGCGCGCCCACCGCGTAGACGACCCGCAGCAAACCCTTCTCCAGCCTCAACCGGCCCAGCCGACCAGCCTCCCAGGACGCCTTGGCCGGCACAGCCAACTGCGCCCCTGCCAGCCCATCGCCCAGGGCGGCCTCGGCGCTCCCATCAGGCACTCCGTCAGACT
>JADFKX010000120.1 GCA_022564695.1 Chloroflexota bacterium
CGATAGCCGACCGGCACATCGAGTACGCGAACACGGTGGCCGACGCCCTGCGAGGGGCGGAGCTACGGGTGGAGGTGGACGCCCGCGCCGAGCGCATGCAGGCGAAGATCCGCGACGCTCAGCTCCAGAAGGTGCCCTACATGCTGGTGACAGGCGACCGCGAGGCGGAGGCGGAATCAGCGGCGGTACGCCTTCGCAGTGGCGAGAACCTGGGCGCGATGAAGCTGGATGAGCTTATCACGCGGATGCAGGCGGAGGTGGAGGAGAGGCGGTAGGCTTCGTCTCCCAATCTTAACAATCATCCGCTTGCGGGCGCAGCAGAGGCGTGATACAAGAGCGTGATAGAATATGTTTGTGATTGACATAGAGCAGGGCAATAGTTAGCCTTCCTTGTTTAAGAAGCTCCTCATAGCCAACCGCGGCGAGATCGCCCTCCGCATCGTGAGGGCCTGTCGTGAGATCGGCATCACCCCCGTCGCCGTCTACTCGGAAGCGGACCGTAACTCGCTTCACGTGCGCAACGCCGATGAAGCGTACCTCATCGGCCCAGCGCCGGCGCGCGAGAGCTACCTCAACATCAAACGGATCATCGAGGTTGCCAAGAAGGCAGGCGTGGACGCTGTGCACCCCGGCTACGGCTTCCTGGCCGAGAACGCGGACTTCGCACAGGCCTGCGTGGACGCCGACATCACATGGGTAGGGCCTTCGCCGGAATGTATCCGCACCCTGGGCGATAAGGTGCAGGCGCGCAAGATCATGCAGGAGGCGGGCATACCCGTGGTGCCCGGGAGCGAGGAGGTCACCTCTAAGGGGAAGGCGGCCAGCGCAGCCACCGGCATCGGCTACCCGATCATGATTAAGGCTACCGCAGGCGGCGGCGGGCACGGGATGCGAACCGTATACCGACCGGAGGAGCTGCCTATGGCTCTAGAGGCCGCCAGCAAGGAAGCGACCTCCGCCTTCGGACATGGCGCGCTGTACCTGGAGAAGTTCCTGGATCCGGTTCGTCACATTGAGGTGCAGATCATCGCTGACAGCATGGGCAACGTCGTCTCCCTAGGCGAGCGCGAATGTTCCATCCAGCGCCGCCATCAGAAGATGATAGAGGAGGCGCCATCCACAGCGGTTAAGCCAACGCTGCGACGTCATCTGGAGGAGATGGCGCTGCGCGCGGCCAAGGCCACCGGCTACACCAGCGTTGGCACCCTGGAGTTCCTGGTGGATCGAAAGGGTCAGGCCAATTTCCTCGAGATGAACACTCGCCTCCAAGTAGAGCACCCTGTAACTGAGCTGGTTACCGGAGTAGATCTCGTCGCCGATCAGATACTGGTGGCGACGGGCGAGAAGCTGCCCTATCGGAAAGCATCCATCCAGGGATGGGCGATCGAGTGCCGTATCGCCGCCGAGGACCCGTTCAACAACTTCCTGCCGTCGGTGGGCACCGTCAGCTTCGTGTCGGTGCCGGGCGGCCCCGGCGTTCGGGTCGACTCAGCATTGTACGACGGGCTGGAGATCAGCCATTACTATGACCCACTTATCGCCAAGCTCTGCACCTGGGGACGCACACGCATGGAGGCGATTCAGCGGATGCGGCGGGCTCTCCGCGAATTCAAAATCGTGGGTATCAGCACCAACATCCCCTTCCATTTGCAGGTAATGGAGGACCAACATTTCATCCAGGGCAAGCTGGACACAGCCTTCGTCGAGAGGCGCTTCGAGGGGCGCAGGGAGAACGGCCTGCACGAAGAGCAGGTGGCGCTGCTGGCAGCGGCGGTGCTGACCCATCGCAAGGGCGAACGACGGAGCTCGGAGCCGGACCAGCGGCCGCGGGCCGGCGCCTGGCGGTTACGCAACCGGCCAGCCCGCTCAGAGGCAGGAGCGAGAGGTTGGCAGAGAAGTATCTAGTACGCCTGGGCCAAGAGCTGAAGCAGGTGGAGGTGGATGACGGGCCAGACGACCTTCGCGTGCGCATCAACGACGAGTGGCATCACGCGCGCCTGGAGCAAATCGGCCAGTCAGCCTTGTACACATTACTGATTGACGGCCGTCCGCATGAGCTTTTCGCGGTGGAGCGAGCTGAGGGATATGACATCGTCATCGGCTGGGATCGCTATTCAGTAGCTGTAGGCACACAAGATCGCAGGGAGCCGCCCGCGCCGCCCGCCAGCTCGACGCTGGAAGAGCACCCCGCGGGCGGCTGGATAGTCTTATCGCCCATGACCGGCGTCGTGGTAGACGTCTATGCGAAGGCGGGCGATAATGTGGTAGAGGGTGACGTGCTGATGGTGATTGAGGCGATGAAGATGAACAACGAGCTACGCGCCCAGAGAGCCGGCGCCGTGCGCGAGGTGTATGTAAAGGAAGGGCAACGCGTAGAATCGGGGACGCCGCTTCTGGTTCTGGAGTAGCGTTGTAGGATATACCATAGTGTGCTATATTTGCCAGTAATCGTGGCTCAGATACCACTTGAGAGGGGACGAGTATAGCCCGACAACTTCGGATAAACCAGTGGATCCGCACCAAAGAGGTCCGTCTCATTGGGGCGAACGACGAGAACCACGGGGTCATTCCCTTCCAAGAAGCCCTAGGCATCGCCAGAGAGAGCGGCCTCGACCTGGTGGAGGTCGACCCGAACGGCTCTCCCCCCGTCTGCCGAGTGCTTGACTACGGTAAGTTTAAATACCAACAGGCGAAGCGGGAACGAGACGCGCGCAAGCACCAGAGAGGCGGCATGATCCATGAGGTGCGCATGCGCCCGCGGATCGGCAAGGCGGATATGGATCGCAAAGTGTTGCTGGTCGGGCGGCTTCTCGGTGAGGGGGACAAAGTAAAGCTGGCGATCATGTTTCGCGGCCGGGAGATGTCTCACCCGGAGATCGGCCGCGAGGTGCTGCAGAGAGCGCTGGATACCTTGAAAGACACGGCGGTGATGGAGAGGCCTCCTGCCATGGAGGGACGGTTCCTCAGCGTAATTCTGACACCGGCCAAGAAGACAGTTACGCCTAAGGAGAAAGAGAAGAAGGAAGCTCCAGTGGAAGAGCACGTTGGCTAAGTACAAGATAAAGACCCATTCCGGCGCCAAGCGCCGCTTCTACGTTAGCGGCGGCGGCAAGATCACGCATCGCAAGCACCACATCAACAACTTCCGCCGCAAGAAGCGGCCCGCAACCAAACGGCTATTCAGCCATAAACTGGGCGTCCCCAAAGCCGCGGCCAAGCGCCTCCGCAAGCTGATGCCCTACCGCACCTAGGAGAGAGCACGTTGCCAAGAGCAAGAAGTGGCGTCGTCGCCAGACGCCGACGCAAGAAAGTAATCGCACTGGCCAAGGGACACCGCGCCGGGCGTCACAGCCTGTTCAAACAAGCCAATGAATCCGTCATGCACGCGCTCCAGTACGCCTACGTGCACCGGCGCGACCGCAAGGGCGACTTCCGTCGACTGTGGATAGTACGCATCAACGCCGCCGCGCGCCTCAACGGCCTAAGCTACTCCAAGCTGATGAGCGGCCTCAAACGGGCGCAGGTGGATGTCGACCGCAAGCTGCTGGCGGACCTGGCGGTACGGGATACCGCCACCTTCAGCACGCTGGCCGAGACTGCCAAGGCAGCGCTGGCGGGATAGCCGCCCCACACACAGCGGTAAGGCATAACAGCTCCCGCTCCTACCCCCTGAGTACGGCGCCCAATTCTTTTCCCAGACGGGCGACGATACGCTCACGCTGACGCCGCACCTCCTCATCGGTGAGGGTGTGATCGGCCGCCTGGTAGGAGACGGAGAAGGCGAGCGATTTCTTGCCGGCCGGCACCTGCGAGCCACTGTAAACATCGAACAGGCGAACCGAGCGCACCAGCGACGACTCCTGGATGATGCGCTGCACTTGCGCTGCCTGGACATCCGACTCAACGACGACGGCGAGGTCCTCATCCAGCGAGGGGTACGGGGCTACCGGCTGGTAATGACGCACCTCTTTCAGGTGGGGTAAGAGGGCGTCCAGATCCAGCTCGAACATCGCAACCGTGGCCTCAAGACCGAACTGGGACACCACCCGCGGGTGCACCTGGCCGACCAGGCCGATGCGCTGGCCGTCCACGACGACGGCGGCGGTACGGCCGGGGAGGAAGGCGTAGTCCGTCACCTCATCGTACTGGGCTGATACGCCCAGGCGATGGAACAGCAGGGCTAGATAGGACTTCGCCTCGTACAAGCCCACAGGCTCACCGCTTGGCTCGCCCCAGCGGTCGGGCGGCCGGCCGCTGATGACAGCGACGACGGTCTCGACCTCATTCGGCAGGTCATCGGGCCGCGGCAGGTAGACGCGCGCCGTTTCGAACAGAGCGGTGAGATCATCACGATGCATAACGTTATCAGCCAGGGTCTGCAGCAGCGAGGCCCGCAGTGACGTCCGCGCATACTCCTGATCCCTGCTCATGGGGTTGGCGACGCGGAGCAGCGCATCGCTGGACAGCTCCTCGGGCGGCAGCACCTTGCCGAGAGCCTCCAGGCTGGTCAATGAGTAGGTGACCACCTCCTGCATCCCGGCTGCAACAAGCGTATCTGCGACGTTGTTGCGCAGATCGCGCCGGGGCTGCGGCCACACGGGGGGAAATTCACCGCGAAGGCGCGTGGTCGGGAGCTGGTCGTAGCCGACGATGCGGGCGATCTCCTCCACAACGTCGTCGGGGATGCTCACGTCGGTGCGCCAGTAGGGCACACGCACAACGTAGCTGTCGGGGGGCGTCCAGCGACAGGAGAAACCGAGGGAGGAGAGGACCTGGCGCACCCGTTTCACCGGTAGCTCCATGCCCAGCAGGGTGTGGAGCCGCCGCCGAGAAAGCGTGACGCGGATATCCTTCTGCCGCTTCGGATAGACATCAATGAGGCCCGCCGCGGCCTTCCCGCCGCACAGCTCCACCATCATCTTGACGGCCCGCTGCGCGGCGACCGGCGGCAGATGCGGGCTGAGCCCCTTCTCGAAGCGAAGGGAGGCGTCCGTGCGCACCTTGAAGGCGGCGGCCGTCCGCCGGATGCTGGGCCCGTGGAAGCTCGCCGATTCCAGCAGCACCGTAGTCGTGTCCTGGTCGATCTCGCTCTCCACCCCGCCCATGACGCCGGCCAGAGCGACAGCAGCCTCGGCGTCGGCGATGACCAGCATATCGGGCGATAGCTTCTGCTCCGTGCCGTCCAGGAGCAGCAACGTCTCACCCGGGCGGGCGCGCCGCACTATGATCTGACCCTCACGCAACCGTGTGAAGTCGAAGGCGTGCAAAGGCTGGCCCAGCTCCAGCATCACGTAGTTTGTTATGTCGACAATGTTATTGATCGGCCGCAGCCCTGCGGCTATCAGGCGCTCCTGCATCCATGACGGCGACTCGCCCATCTTAATCCCTTCGACAAGGGCAGCCACATAGCGAGGGCATAGATCGGGATCGGCGATCTCCACGCCCACGCGGCCCTTAATCGGCCTGGCGTCGGCGGGATATTGGGTCGACGGGTCCCGGACGCTGCCATCGCTGAGCGCGGCCACCTCATGGGCCACGCCCACTATAGACAGGAGGTCAGGCCGGTTAGGAGTTATGTCCATATCGAAGATCACATCGCCCAGGTACGTGGAGATGGGGGCCCCCACGGACGCATCGTCAGCTAACACCATGATCCCCTCGTGATAGTCGGAGAGGCCAAGCTCCTTTTCCGAGCAGACCATGCCCGCAGACTCCACGCCGCGGATGACGGCGGGCTTGAGGACGGTAGTCTTGCCGGTGCGGCCATCGATGAGGTGGGCGCCGGCTCGCGCGAACGGCACCTTCTGGCCCACTGCCACGTTTGGAGCACCGCACACCACGGTGTTGCGTTCTCCGCCCAGCTCCACGGTGGCCAGCACCAGCCGGTCCGCGTTGGGGTGCCGGGAGACGTCAACCACCTCGCCAACGGAGATGCCGTCCCATTCGCCGGCGGTGGTGATGATCTGACTCACCTCCGCACCTGCCATAGTCAGCCTCTCCGCCAACTGCTTGGGGTCAAGCGTCAGGTCAACGTATTCGGAGAGCCACTTTAGCGGTACGCGCATTGCTCTTCCTCAGAACTGTCTCAAGAAGCGCAGGTCGTTCGAATAAAAGAGGCGGATATCCTCTATACCATGCCGGAGCATGGCGATGCGCTCTATGCCCATGCCGAAGGCGAAGCCGGTGTACCGCTCCGAGTCGTAGCCGACAGCGTCAAGGATCTCAGGGTGCACCATCCCAGCGCCGAGGATCTCAATCCAGCCGCTGTGGGAGCAGGTGCGGCACCCCTCTCCGCCGCACAAGAAGCAGTCTATACGCATCTCCATCCCCGGCTCAACGAACGGGAAGTAGTCACA
>JADFKX010000009.1 GCA_022564695.1 Chloroflexota bacterium
AGAAGCGGAGGCCGCGCGGGCTGGCGAGGTAGGTCAGCTCGAACAGCAGATTGCCGCTCTGTGACAGGAAGCCGATGTTTCCCGGCTGTCGCGGCATGTCCGCGCGAAAGGAGATTCCCTGTCGTGGGTAGAGGAGGCCCAGGCAGTTGGGCCCGATGATCCTAACTCCGGCTTCGCGGGCCCGCTGCGCCAGCCGCCGCTCCAGATCCGCGTCCTCCTCTCGGCCGGTCTCGGAGAAGCGGGCCGTGAATAGCTGCAGGGCGCGTGCTCCTTTAGCGGCGCAGTCGTCGACGAGTTCCAGCACGGCGGTGGCGGGGATGCAGGAGATGACGTAATCGACCTGGCCCGGCACGTCCCTCAACGATGGGAAGGCCGGCAGGCCCAGTATCTCTTCCGCGCGGGGGTTCACCGGATAGAGATCGCCGGGAAAGCCGAACTTCTGGAGCGAGCTTACGTAGTCGTAGCCGGGTGTGTTGGGGTTGGCGGAGGCGCCCACTACCGCGATGGAGCGGGGGTGGAAGATCGCCTCTATCAGGGCGGCTACGTCAGAGGGCGCGCTTTTGGGGTTGGTCATGATCCTTCCGCTGTGGGGTTGCGGTCAGTTTAGCGGAAGGGGAGAGGGTTCTCAAGCCTGGGGCACGCCTCCGGGGCCGATGGAGGGAAACTCGTCGCTGCCGGATGCGGTGTCGCCCTCGTCTGAGAGGTAGTCCGGCTGCTCAAGCTCATCGGGTGGCAGGGCCTCCTCGCCGGGCGTTGGCATTGGCTGGGAGCGATGCCAGAGGGCGAAGCCGATGTTGCCGGCCACGGCCACAAGCACCAGAGCGACGCCGATGACCAGCAGCCAGAGGAAGGTGGTGGACACGTCTTCCGCCATGGGCGAGATCGCCCCGGCCAGGGCACCGTCGACGCCGTCCTGACCGGCGTTGTTGGTGGCCTGTTTCGCGATGAGCCAGAGGAGGGCGAAGGGAGCGGCGCCGGCGGCGAGGACGACGCCGGGGCTACCCAGCCGGCCGAAGCGGCGGCTGAAGAAGACCAGCGGGACGGCGAGGACGAGAACGGGTATGAGGGAGAACGTGAAGATGCGCCGTATGATGTCGTGGGTGTCCTGGGTCAGGAGGGCAAAGGGGCCAAGGCTGAACTCCGCACCCTCTCCCGGGGGCGCTTCTTCGGAGTCGGCGACGGAGGTGTCGTTGAAGAACTGCTCGACGGACTCGGGGCCGTCGGTGTAGAGCATCTCCGCGATGCGCCCCACCACGAGGTCTACGGCTTCGTCGTAGGAGAGGCCGGCGATCTCACTGCCTTTAACGGGCAGGGTGATACCTTCGATGGTGAACTCCTCGTCCGGGCTGGCGGCGGCCAGGGCCTGGATCTCCCCGAACTCTTCCGAGCCTTCTCCCTCCTTCGCGAAGGTGGTCAAGACGCCGCTGAATACGCCTGTGGCAACGTCGCGCTCGGTGAGCTTGGAGGCGGAGTAGAGGACAGCCGCCACGATGATGGCTGACAGGCAGATGAGGCCGAACAGCCACTTGGCGTCTATTCGCCAGGAGCTTCCCATATCTTAGATCCTCCGTATGCGATTTCTAAATCATTAGATGTCCCACGGGAGCGGGGCGTTACAGGCGGCCCCAGGTGTGGTATAAAGGCGGCAGAAATGCCGCTTCGCTTCGCTGTCGTCGTATTCCCCGGCACCTGGAGCGACCACGACACCCAGTACGCGCTGTCCGGTGTGCTGGGCCAGGAGGCGGACCTTGTCTGGCACCGAGAGAGGGACCTCTCCCGCTACGATGTGGTGGTACTCCCCGGCGGCTTCTCTTACGGGGACTACCTGCGGGCGGGAGCGATCGGGCGGTTTTCGCCGGTGATGGAGGCGGTGGCCGCCCACGCCGAGGTCGGCAAGCCGCTTATCGGCATTTGCAACGGCTTCCAACTCCTGTGCGAGGCACATCTCCTGCCGGGCGCTCTCATGCGCAACGATTCGCTCCAGTACCGCTGCGTCTGGGTACACATGCGGGTGGAGAACGCGGAGACGCCGTTCACCCTGGCCTGCCAGCCCGGCCAGGTGCTGCGAATACCCATCTCCCACGGCGAGGGGCGCTACGTGGCGGATGAGGAGACGCTGGCCGAGCTGGAGTCCTCAGGGAGAGTAGCTTTTCGCTACTGCAGCGCTGAGGGGGAGGTGACAGCGGAGGCCAACCCCAACGGCAGCATGAACGACATCGCGGGGATCATCAACGATGGCGGCAACGTGTTGGGGCTGATGCCTCACCCGGAGCGGGCCTGCGAGCCGCTGATGGGGAGTGAGGACGGCCTGGCGCTATGGCTATCGCTGCTGGAATGGGCGAAGGTGAGAGCCTAAGCCGGGACTCGATGTCATCTGAAGGGTGGAGCTTGTTACGCATGGAGACATCAGGCTAGATTGGGGGATAGGTGATGACCGAGGAAGCGAGATTCTGTGCTTACTGTGGCGCGGGGCTGGAGGCCGGTGCCGCCTTCTGTGGGCAGTGCGGCCGCCCAGTAGCGGGGCGATCCGCCCCGGAGCAGCCTATGCAAACAGCCGCGGGCGCTGCTCTTTCCACCGGGAGCGTAGGCACCTCGGCGACGGGCGCTCCTCCCGTGGCGGGCTACCCAGTGACGTTCGAGGCTGAGTATCCGGAGCAACTCGGTCGCCTCTCCACTATCTTCCGTTTTTTTCTCTTCATTCCCGTCTACATCTTCCTTGCCCTGGTCGGGGGCCAAGCGTTTAGCTACAGCGACATTGGCGAAGGCACGTCAACCACTCTCGGCGCCGGCTGGGGCATCGTGCTGGCGATCTGGGCCGTCGTTCTGGTTCGCCAGTACATCCCGCACTGGCTATTCGATTTCCAGGTAGCATTCATGCGCTTCCAAGCCCGTGCCTACGGCTATCTGGCGCTGCTTACGGACCGGTTTCCGGCGTTTGAGGGCGAATATCCCGTCAGTTTTGATGTGCGCTACCCGGATAGGCTAAACCGCTGGAAAGTGGCCATCTGGAAGATCATCACGTCCA
Source organism: Chloroflexota bacterium (assembly GCA_022564695.1). Lineage (GTDB taxonomy): Bacteria > Chloroflexota > Dehalococcoidia > SM23-28-2 > RBG-16-64-32 > JADFNQ01. The sequence goes on from JADFKX010000009.1 coordinate 3,026, forward strand.
TACCACACATCATCATCCTGTTCTTCCTCTATGTGGCGGTGTTTGTTGTGGTCGTGATCGCCTGGTTCGCTATCCTCTTCACCGGCCGCTATCCGCGCGGTCTGCACACCTTCGTTGTCGGAGTCTTTCGCTGGTCTTTTCGAGTGCAGGCCTACTTCTTCTCGCTAACGGACGATTATCCACCGTTCAGCCTCGAATAGCATGAGAAAGGGGCCAGGTCATGAATGACGGAATGACGGCTGGCGCAGCGCCGGCATACCCCCTGCGCTATGACGTGGAGTACCCGGAGGAGCTGTCCCGCTGGCTTATCTTCGTCAAATGGCTTCTGGTGATCCCCCACACCATCATTCTCTACGCCCTTAGCGTCGCCGCCGGCCTGATTGGGTTCATCGCTTTCTTCGCCATCCTGTTCACGAAGCGCTACCCGAAGGGCATGTTCGACTTCGTGGTGAATGTGAACCGCTGGGGTGCCAACGTGGGGGCGTACACTGGGCTGTTTCGGGACGAGTATCCGCCGTTCTCCTGGGAGCCAGGCCAGTACGCAGTGACGTACGAAGTGGACTACCCCAAGGAGCTGAACCGCTGGCTGCCGCTAATCAAGTGGCTGCTTGTGATACCTCATTACATCGTGCTGCTGGCCCTACTCATCGCCGTCTACTTCGCCTATATCATCGCCTGGTTCGCCATCCTGTTCACCAAGCGGTTCCCGCGTGGGCTGTTCGACTTCATAGTAGGTGTTAACCGCTGGAACTATCGCGTTAGCGCGTACACCGCCCTGCTGCGCGACGAATATCCCCCCTTCAGTCTGCGCTAGCTCATCGCCTGTGGTAGGATGACCAATCGCTGCTATGGCATGGGTCATCTGATGACTTCAGAGGAAGGCAAGATCGCCGTGGGCTATCCAGACGGCCCCGGTTACCCCATCGCCTTCTCCGTCGTCTATCCGGAGAGGCTGTCGCGATGGAAGGGTGTCCAGCGAGCGATTGGCGCCCTTATCACCTGGATCGTGCCCTGGGGCCTGGGGTACGTTAGCGCGGCGTTCTACGTCTGGCTGCCGGTGATCATCGGCTCCCTGATCGCCTGCGGGGTCATCAGCGTTCCGATATTCCTGGCGGTGCGAATTCGCGCCAAGGGGCTGTCCCGCTTTCAGACGGAGGACGGCCCGGCGTTGGAGCGCTACGCTGAATACGCGATCGCGGCGGCCTCCTACTCTCTTTTCCTGACCGACGAATCGCCCAGGCAGGCGATTGGAGAGTCGGTGAGGCTAAAGGTGAGGCGTGGCGGGAGCTTCGGCTGGCGCCGCGCCGCGATCACGCCGGTGCTGTTGTTGCCACACATCCTACTGCTGGCGGTTTTCGCCTTTGCATTCATGCTCATCGTTCCGGTGAGCGCGGTCTCGGCAATCGTGTTTCGGCGCTATCCGCGCTGGCTGTTTGGGTTTACCGTGGGCTACCTGCGCTGGATCGCCCGCGCCCTGGGCTACTGGATATCGCTGACGGACCGCTATCCGCCCTTCTCGTTCGGCGAACGGGTCTAGGCTGGGCCGGTCGGGGCCATCGAATACGCCCATCCCGCTGTGCTACGATTGCCCTGACCCATGGCCATCGATCAGCGTGCCCTCGATGCCATCGCCCTCAGCCGCGATGAGTATGAGCTCATCGTCTCCCGATTAGGCCGCGAGCCGAACGAGGTGGAGCTGGGGATGTTCGGCGCGCTCTGGAGCGAGCACTGCGGCTACAAGAACTCGCGGCCGCTGCTGAGGCTGCTTCCCGGCGAGGGCGCGTACGTCCTCACCAAGCGGGGAGAGGAGAACGCGGGGGCGGTGGACATCGGCGATGGCGTATGCGTGGTGATGAAGATCGAGTCGCACAACCACCCCTCGGCGATAGAGCCGTACGAGGGGGCGGCGACGGGGGTCGGCGGCATCGTGCGCGACATCTTCGCCATGGGGGCGCGGCCTATCGCCATCCTGGACTCGCTCCGCTTTGGCCCCCTGAGCGATGCGCACAACCGCTATCTGTTCGGTGGTGTGGTGGGCGGGATCAGCGGCTACGGAAACTGCCTTGGCATACCTACCGTGGGGGGCGAGGTGGCGTTCGAGGATTCGTACACGGCGAACCCTCTGGTGAACGCTATGTGCGTAGGCGTCGCCCCGATCGATAAACTGGTCAGCGCAAAGGCCGAGGGCGAGGGAAACCTACTGATGCTGGTAGGCGCCGATACCGGCCGCGATGGCATTCACGGCGCCTCAGGGCTGGCCTCTCGCACTGACCCGCAGGCCCGCTTCGATGAGCTGCGTCCCGCTGTCCAGGTGGGAAACCCCTTCCTGGAGAAGATGCTTATGGAGGCCTGCTTGGACCTGGCCGGCAACCACGTCGACTGGATCACCGGCATACAAGACCTGGGAGCGGCCGGCCTGACTTCTTCTTCCCTGGAAGCCGCTGCCATGGCCGGCTGTGGCATACATTTGGACGTGGCCAAAGTGCCCCGCCGTGAGGAGGGGATGACCCCCTACGAGGTCATGCTTTCAGAGTCCCAGGAGCGAATGCTGATCACCGTCCGCAGGGGGCACAAAGATGACGTGGTGGCGCTGTTCGAGCGCTGGGAGGTACCGTGGGCGGTCATCGGCGAGGTGACGGTGGACGGCTACGCCCGCATCTACGACGGCGAGGCGCTGGTGGCGGACTTGCCTATCGAGGTGGTGGTGGAGGCTCCCGAGTACACGCGGGAGCCCGTGCGGCCACCGGAGTTGGACGAGATGCAGGCGCTGGACCTGGCCGCGCTGTCGGATCTGACTGACGCGAGCGCTGCCCTATTGCGGTTGCTCGCCTCTCCTAACGTCGCTTCCAAGCGCTGGGTGTACCGGCAGTACGACCAGAGCGTGCTGACCAATACGGTTATCGAAGCGGGGGCCGACGCCGCCGTCCTCCGCATTAAGGGGACGGAACGTGGGATAGCGGTCACGACGGATGGCAACGGACGGTACTGCCACGTGAGCCCCAGCGCCGGCGGCGCCATCGCTGTGGCGGAGGCGGCCCGCAACGTGGTCTGTGTGGGCGCCCAGCCTGTGGCCGTGACCGACTGCCTGAACTTCGGCAACCCGGAGCGGCCGGAGGTGTACTACCAGATGAAGGAAGCGATCCGGGGAATGGCCGCGGCCTGCGAGGTGCTGGGCACGCCGGTTATCTCCGGCAACGTGAGCCTGTACAACGAGACCGGCGAGCAGGCGGTGTACCCCACGCCGGTGATCGGGATGCTGGGTCTGCTGGAGGATGTCTCGAAACACTGCCACACCGGCTTCAGCGCGGAAGGCGATGAGGTGTTTCTCCTGGGCGCTGCCCTGGAGCAGCCCGCGGCCGCCCTGGCCGCCAGCGAGTACCTGAAGCTGGAGCATGACCTCGTCGGTGGGCGTTTGGAGATTGACCTGGACCTGGAAGCGCGGGTGCAGCGGACGGCGCTGGCGGCGATCCGGCAGGGGGTAGCCAACGCCTGCCACGACTGCTCCGACGGCGGTCTGGCCGTGGCCCTGGCGGAGATGTGCTTGGCGGGTGGACTGGGCCTGGACGCGTCGGCGGCTCCCGACGTGCAGCGGTTAGACGCCGCCCTGTTCGGGGAGGCGCAGTCGCGCATCCTGGTAGCGGTACCTGCGGACAAGCGTGAGGAGCTGCTGACGATCGCTCAGGGGATGAACGTCCCCTTCGCGTACGTGGGCCGGGTTGACGGCGACCGCTTGCGCCTGTGGTCTGTTGATCTGCCGCTGACGGAGCTGCGTGACGCCTACGAAGGCGGGCTGGAGCGGGCGTTGGAGGGATAATGCCGGGCCCGGCGCAGTTGTTGGTTTCGCAGGGTGATGGATACCCCTGGTACGACCTGCCTACCTCTGCTGAGAGGTTAGATCAGGTTGACGGCCACGCACATTCGTTCTAGAATTTCTTTGTGGATGAAATGTCGATGAAAGTTGTGGATAAGCCTCTTGCCCATGCAAGCGGGCCGCCCCCTATTATTAGCTCAGTGAGGAGAGTCGCATGAAAGTCGTCTTTATGGAGGAGGTTGAGGGTACCGCCCGCGTCGGTGAGGTCAAGAACGTCGCCGACGGCTTTGCCCGCAACTACCTGCTGCCGCGCAGGCTGGCCGCCCCCGCTACCGACCACTACATCACCATCGCCGCTGCCCGCGCCAAGAAAGAGCTGAGCCGCCAGACTAAGCTCGACGAAGAGGCTCAAGAGCACATGGTGCCTAAGATGGAGGGTCAGTCCATCACCATTGAGGTGCGCGTGGGTGAGCAGGGCAAGCTGTTCGGCTCCGTGACCGCCCGCGACATCGCTGAGGCGCTTCAGGAGGCGACGAGCGTTGAGCTGGAGCACAGGCAGGTTGACCTGCGCCAGCCGATCCGTCAAGTCGGCTCGCAGGAGATGACGATCAATCTCACGCGTAACGTGCACGTGCCGGTAACCGTGAACGTGGAGCCGCTGGGCGGGATAGCGGAGGAGGAGAAAGCGCCGGAGGAGCCGGAAACGGAGGCTGAAGCGGTGGTGGAGGAGCCAGCGGAGGAAGAGAAGGCGGAGGCCGAGGCTGAGCCTGTAGAGGCGGAGGAGAAAGCAGAAGAGGCGCCGGAGGCCGCAGAGCAGACGAGCGAAGAACCGGAGGCGGCTGAGGAGCCAGCGGAGGAAGAGAAGGCAGAGGCCGAGGCTGAGCCTGTGGAGGCGGAGGAGAAGGCAGAAGAGGCGCCGGAGGCCGCTGAGGAGACGAGCGAAGAAGCGGAGGCGGCTGAGGAGCCGGAGGAGGCTGAAGCGACGGCTGAGGAGTCGGCGGAGGCTGAAGCGACGGCTGAGGAGCCGGAGGAGGAAGAGAAGGCAGAGGCCGAGGCTGAGCCTGTGGAGGCGGAGGAGAAGGCAGAAGAGGCGGCGGAGGCCGCTGAGGAGACGAGCGAAGAGCCAGCGGAGGCTGAAACGGCAGAGGGGGAAGAGAAGACGTAGGTAGGGGGGCGCAGCGTGCCTAGCCTACGTGCTGGTGAGGGGGAGGTTCGAGAAGTAGTGTCGTAGCCGGGCAGGTGTGATGGTTGTCGAGGACAGGCGGGCGGAGAAGCTGCCGCCCCACGATATCGAAGCGGAGGAGGCGATCATCGCCTCCTTGATGGTTGACCCCGAAGCGGTCTACAAGATAGCGCCCGTCCTCAAGGCGGATGACTTCTTCCGCGAGAAGAATGCCTGGGCGTTCGAGGCTTGTCTGGCGCTGTGGGAGCGCAACCAGTCGATCAACCAGATCACCGTCTCCCACGAGCTGGCCCGCCGCGGGCGGCTGGAGGAGATCGGCGGCGCGGCCTACCTTAGCCGGTTGGTCACGGATCTGCCAACCTCTGTGGGTGTTGAGCACTACGCGGGGCTCGTCCAGCGCGACTCATCCTATCGCAAGCTGATCACCGCGGCCGGTCACATCGCTCAGATGGCGTACCAGGCCGGGCCGGATGTCGGAGACATACTCGCCCGCGCGGAGACGCTCATCGCGGGCATCCGCCAGGGGGAGTCGATCAGGGACTTCGTCCACGTCAAGGAGTTGCTGGAAGGCTACCTCTCGACAGCTGACAGCGCCACCGGCGCCGTCGCTTCTGAGGCGCGAGCCATCACCACCGGCTTCATGGATCTGGATACTCTCCTGGGCGGCCTTAAGCGGATGGACCTGATAGTGGTGGCGGCGCGTCCCAGCGTCGGCAAGACCTCGCTGGCGCTGAACTTCGCCCGAAACGCCGCGGCGCGACAGCAGGCGACTGTGGGCGTCTTCTCGGTGGAGATGGCGTCGGAGCAGATCGTCCAGCGGCTGCTGGCGGCGGAGGCGGGCGTGGACTCCACGCGGCTTGGCTTCGGCACACACTCGGACAGGGAGCAGGGGAAGATCATCAACGCCCTGGGCGTCCTCTCCGAGCTCAACATCTACTTTGACGACACGGCGACGCTCACCGTGGCCGAGATGCGGGCCAAGGCCCGGCGTCTGCACCTGGAGCGGGGGCTTGATCTTCTGATCGTCGACCACCTTCAGCTGATGCATGGCGGCCTGCGCAGCGAGAACCGAGTGCAGGAAGTGAGCCACATCACGCGCTCGCTCAAGGAGCTGGCGCGCGACCTGGACGTGCCGGTTATCGCCTGCTCCCAGCTCTCGCGCGCGGCGGAAGCCCGGCCCACGCACATCCCGCAGCTCTCCGACCTGCGCGACTCCGGCAGCATTGAGCAGGACGCGGACGTGGTGATGTTCATCTATCGTGAGGAGAAGCACGTAGACCGCGATGAGTGGCAGCGACAACACCCCGACCGGCCCGCCGAGAACTACCCCGCGGGCATCGCTCAGATCATCATCGCCAAGCACCGCAACGGGCCCACGGGCACTATCCATCTTCGCTTCCGCGAGAAGATCGCCCGGTTCGAGGACCTTCTGGCGAGGGATCCCGAGGAGGGGCAATGGGGCGAGGAGGCGTAGGGGAGGCGCGCCCGGCCGGCGCCGGCGATGAGCCTTGCCTGCCGGCAGGCAGGTTCGCCGGCTTCGCCAGCTCCGGCCTGACTACAGTTGTGCCCAACGTATTCTTCTCGCGGCTGTTGCCGGGCATCGAGAAACCGGAGGAGCTTGTCGTCTCGCTGTACCTGTTCTACCTGCACGGTCGCGGGCGTGGCTGGCCGCGCCTGTTTAGCGAACGGCAGCTGGCCGCTGACGCCGGGCTGATGCGATCCTTGGCCAATATCAGCGAGCTGACTCCCGAAGGGGCGCTGAAGGAGGGTCTGTCGCGGGCGGTGTCTCGCGGTACCGCTATTCGTGTGGCTGTTCAGGAGGCTGGCCAGCAGGGCGAGGCGTATCTGTTGAACATCCCAGCTAACAAGCGCGCCATTGAACGGCTGCAGGGGACAGAGTTGCGCCTCGACGAGCCGCCGCCGCCGGCGGCGCCTGCCGAGGTCCCGAACATCTTCGCTCTGTACGAGGAGAACATCGGCGCTATCACCCCCCTCATCGCCGACGAACTCAAGGATGCCGAGGAACGCTACTTGCCGAAGTGGATCGAGAAGGCGTTCCGGGAGGCGGTGAGCCTGAACAAGCGCAGCTGGCGCTACATTGAGGCGATCCTGCGCCGATATGAAGCGGAAGGACCTGACGATGAAGAAGCTGGACGAGATACTGAAGCAGACTGGCTTGAGCGCCGTTACGCCCGCGGCAAGCGCGACGCCAGCCGGCTCCGCTGACGAACCGGCAGACGACGTTTGCCCCTCCTGCGGCGGCGCCGGTTTCGTGCGCAAGAACGTGCGATTGGGCCACCCCGATTTCGGTAAGGCGTTCCCCTGCCAGTGCACCGAGGATGAGCGCACCGATCAGCGTCTGGCCCGCCTCCAGCGCTATAGCAACCTGGGCGCCCTGCTGCGTCTCACCTTCGATGACCTGGTGGCGCGCGGACGCAGCCCTAACCAGCAGGACCAGGAGCGTTTCGCGCGGGCCGTGGCCGACGCCCGCGAGTTCGCCCAGGAGCCTTCCGGCTGGCTCGTGCTCAGCGGCCCCAGCGGCTGCGGCAAGACGCATCTCGCCGCCGCCATCGCCAACGCCTGCATCGAAGGTGGCCGCCCGGCGCTGTTCATGGTGGTGCCGGACCTGCTGGACCACCTGCGCGCCGCCTACCAGCCGGACAGCGAGATCGGCTACGATGAGCTGTTCGAGATGGTGCGTAGCGCGCCCCTGCTTATCCTCGACGACCTGGGGATGCACAGCTCCACCCCCTGGGCGGACGAGAAGCTGTACCAGCTTATCAACCACCGCTACCAGGGCCGCCTGCCCACCGTGTTCACCACCGCCAAGGAGATCAGCGATCTGGACCCGCGCCTCCAGACCAGGCTGGGGGACGTGTCGCTGTCCAGATTGCACCACCTGGAGTCCGGCCCAGCGGGCGGACTCGGCGATCTGGACGCGCTGGACCTTCCGCTGCTGCAGCGGATGACGTTTAAGACGTTCGACCCGCAACGCATAGACTCTGACCGCGAAGAATTGAAGCTCATCCAACACGCCCAGCGGCAGGCCCTGAAGTTCGCGGAGGAGCCGAAGGACTGGCTTGTGTTCGCTGGTAAGGCCGGCCGCGGCAAGACGCGCCTTGCCGCCGCTATCGGCAACTACCGCCGCCAGGCGGACCCGGGAGTGCTGTTCGTCGTCGTGCCCGACCTGCTGGACCGTCTGCGCTCCAGCTTCAACTCCCAGAACCCGAAGGCGTTCGATGATCTGTTCGAGCGGGTGCGGAGCGCTCCGCTTCTGATCCTGGACGATTTAGGCTCCCAGACCGGCACTGCATGGGCGGAGGAGAAGCTGTTCCAGCTCCTGAACTATCGCTACAACGCTTGCCTGCCGACGGTCATCACCACGAGTCTCACAGTGAAGGATATGAACGCTCGGCTCGCCTCCCGCCTGACGGACCCCCAGGTCAGCACAGTCCTGAGGATGGGCAGCTTCGACTTCCTGGGTGGGGAGGGGGAAGGGGAGCGGGGGCGGAGCGGCAAACGGTACCCAGCCCGCGGCCGCGGGCGGCGGAGCTAGGCCCGCTTGCGGCTGGTGTCGCGCCTCCCCTTCAGCCAGTCCCGCAGCGCCCAGTTGGTTGTCTCGTAGGCCAGCTCGTCCCAGGGGATATCCTCCGGCCGGAACCAGCGCGCCTCCAGCGCCTCCCGCCCCGGCTTCACCTCGCCGCCGGTGATGCGGCCGCGGTAGACGATGGAGACGATGCCCGGCGTGTGCGGCGCCGGCCGTGAGTAGACGCCCACCAGCTTGCCAATGCTTACCTGGATGCCCACCTCCTCCTGCGCCTCCCGCGCGGCGCACTCCTCCGCCGTCTCGTCTATCTCCATGAAGCCGCCGGGGAACGTCCAGGCCCCGTAGCGAGGTTCGATCGCACGCCGCATCAGTAGGATGCGGCCGCGCCGCTCCGGAATCACCCCCACGATGAGCTTGGGGTTAACGTACAGGATGTGGCCGCGGTCGCAGACCAGCCGCGGCCGGTCTTCGGTTGGCAGGGGGCGGAGGACGAGGGGAGCGGCGCAATTGGGGCAGTACTGAGGGTCTTCGCCGGGTGCGGGCGGTTGTTGGGTCACAGGCGCTTAGGGAGATTCCTCGCTCACCGGCTCGCCCTCGATCCACACCTCGCCGCCCTCCCATACCTCCTTCTTCCAGATCGGTACGCTCTCCTTGAACCGGTCGACGAGGTGGTGGCAGGCCTCGAACGCCTCCTTGCGGTGGGGCGAGGAGACGGCGATGAGCAGAGACGTCTCCCCGATCTCCAGGCGACCGGTTCGGTGCTGCATCGCAACGTCCGTGAGGGGCCAGCGCTCCAGCGCCTCCTCCGCGATCCGGCGCATCACCCGCGTGGCCATCTCCGGATAGGCGTCGTACTCCAGGTACAGCACCCGGCGCCCTCTGCTGTTATCGCGCACGACGCCCAGGAACAGCGCCACGGCGCCGCTCTCGTCTTTGCGGACGGCGTTGGTCAGCCGTTGCGGGTCCAGCGGCTCCGGGGTGACCTCAAACAGCCCTTCGACAGGCTCAGGGCCGCCGCCGCTAACGGGCGGTATCAGCGCCAGCTCGTCGCCGACGCGCAGGGGATGGTTAGCGGTGACGTATTCGGCGTTCACGGCGTACATCAGGCTGTCGGCGTGGTCGGCCAGCTCAGGGAAGCGCCGGCAGAGAACGCGAAACGCCTCGGCCACGCTCAGCCCCTCGCCCAGCTCCACCTCCGTCTCCCGCGTGCCCGCCAGCTCTGCCAGGCGGGCGAAGAAGCGTACCTTTGCCTTCATTGCGAATCCAGTCTAGTGCACGATGCGCAAGGGCGGCAAGGATGGGCGACGATGGCGCGCCCTGGGCCTCGGTGATACGATGTCGGCGCATCAGCGGCGGACGCCGGCGCAGACCCCGCCCGGCCCGCCGGCCTCGCCCCACCAGGAGGAGCCCGACATGAAGCTACCGACGACCGGGAAACCGCACGATGAGCTGCTGGCCGGGATGCGCGCGCAGCAAAGGGATGACGCAGACTGGCACAGCGGCAAGATATGGAGCCTGGTGTACTTCGCGGGTGACGACGTCGCCGAGGTGTTGAAAGAGGCCTACACTACTTTCTTTTACACAAACGGCCTCAGCGTTGCGGCCTTCAAGAGCCTCAGGAAGTTCGAGTCCGAGGTGATCGCCATGACGGCCGAGCTGCTGGGCAGCAGCGAGGCGGTCGGCAACATGACGTCGGGCGGCACGGAGAGCATCCTGATGGCGATCAAGACGGCCAGGGACATGGCCCGCGACCAGCGGCCCGGCCTGACGGAGCCGGAGATGGTGCTACCGGTCACCGCGCACCCTGCCTTCGAGAAGGGGGCTCATTACTTCGGCGTGAAGCCGGTGCACATCCCCGTGCGTGATGACTTCCGCGCCGACGTGGAGGCCGCGAAGGCTGCGATCACCGATAAAACGGTGCTTATCGTCGGCTCGGCGCTGTGCTACCCCTACGGCACCATCGACCCGATCCCCGAGCTGGCGGCGCTCGCTCAGGAGAGGGGGATCGGCTGCCACGTTGACGCCTGCGTGGGCGGCTTCATCCTCCCCTTCCTGCCCCGTCTGGGCTACAAGGTGCCGGCCTGGGACTTCAGCGTCCCGGGAGTCACGTCCATCTCCGCGGACCTGCACAAGTACGGCTACGCCGCCAGGGGCTCATCGACCGTCGTGTACCGGAGCAAGGAGATCAGGCGGTACCAGTTCTTCACCTATGCTGACTGGCCGGGCGGCCTCTACGGCTCGCCGACTATGGCCGGGAGCCGGCCGGGCGGGGCGATCGCCGCCGCCTGGGCCGTTCTGAACTACCTGGGCGAAGACGGCTACCTGCGGCTGGCGCGGACGGTGATGGACACCGCCCGGAAGCTGATAGACGGCATCAACGCCATCGACGGCCTGCACGTGATCGGCGAGCCCGACGCCAGCATCTTCTCCTTCACCGCCGACGCCGTCGACATCTATGCTGTGGGCGATGCGATGGACACTCGGGGCTGGCAGTTGGACCGCCAGCAGATGCCGCCGAAGCTGCACCTGGTGGTGACGCCCGCCCACGAGAAGATCGCGGGGACGTTCCTGGCCGATCTGGAGTGGGCGACCGGCAGCGTGGCCACGGATGGGCCGACGCCCGGCGGCAGAGCGGCGATGTACGGGATGCTGGGCTCGCTGCCGGATCGCGGCGCGGTGGAGAAGGTGATCATGGACTTTATGGACCGCGCGACTGAGTCCAAACAGGAAGACCCGATGGCGGGCCTGCCCGGCGGGACCGACGGCGGCTCAGTGAAGTCCTGACGCCATGCGTCTCGCTGTGGCGCCACTGCTGAGCTCCGCCTGGAGTCACGGCCTGGATCTGCTGTTCCCGCCTCGCTGCGTCAGTTGTGGTTCCTTTGGGGCGTTCCTCTGCGTGGCCTGCCTGAAGAAGATGCCGCGGGCGCAGCCGCCACGTTGCCCGGTCTGCTGGATGCCGGGTAGCGTCGATACCTGTGGACGCTGCCGCGGCCGCCCGTTCGCCTTTGAGGCGGCCCGCTGTCCTTTCGTGTACGCGGGCGTCGCCCGTGATGCGGTTCTCGCCCTTAAGTACCGCGGCGTCTCCGCCGTGGCCAGCGTGATGGCGCAGGCGATGGCGGACTGCCTGACGAACTGGCCGCCTAAGGAGGTGGTGGCGCTGGTGCCGGTGCCAATGGCGGGCCCGCGCCGTCGCAGCCGCGGCTACAACCAGTCGGAGACGCTGGCGCGGGAGCTGTCGAGGCTGAGCGGCCTGCCGGTGTTGAATGGCTTGCTTGTCCGGCAGAAGGCAGCGCCGCCTCAGGCCCGCGCCGCCGACGAGGCGGCCCGGCGCGCCAACGTGGCAGGCGCCTTCGCCGTCCGGCGGAGGGAAGATGTCAATGGGCCGCTGATCCTGGTGGATGACGTGATGACCAGCGGGGCCACGCTGGACGCCTGCGCGCTGGCATTGCGTGAGGGCGGGCACAGTTCGGTTTACGCCCTCACTTTCGCCCGCGAGGACTGAGCATTTCTCCTTGCTGGGGTAGTAGTTCCGCCCTACAATAGAACGGTAAGGATAGGACACTCTTGGGGGTGGATTAAGTATGGAGCTAATCTTCCGCGGCAAGCATCTGACCCTGGGGGAGGAGTTTCGCGACTACGCCGACGTTAAGATCGGCCGGCTGGCCCGATACCTGCCGCTGGCCGAACACGCAATCGTAGATGTGCGGCGAGAGGCGAAAGGCTCGTCCGGCCGCTTCGTGGTGCAGGTCACCGTGAACGCCAACGGCACCTTTCTGCGTGCCGAGGAGCGGGCCGACGAGATGGAGACCGCCCTCGATGCGGTCAGCGACGTTCTCTCCCGTCAGATCAAACGCTTCAAGGAGAAGAAGCTCTACCGCAGCCATCGTCGCATGAACAAGAAGGCCCTCGACGCCGAAGCGGAGGGGGAGCCGGACCTGCCCAGGGACACGGAGATCGTCTCCGGCCGCGTGGTGAGGCGTAAGCAGTTCGTCGTCAAGCCGATGACGGAGGCGGAGGCGATAGAGCAGATGGAGCTTCTTGGCCATAACTTCTTCTTGTTCCGAGACGACGACCGGCAGGAGTTGGCCCTCCTTTACCGCCGCCGCGGCGGGGACTACGGGCTCATCCTGCCCGAATCGTCGTGATCTACACCGTCACTCTCAACCCCGCTATCGATCAGACCCTGGTGCTGGAGCGCTTCGTTGCCGGGGACACGTTGCGGGTCAAGTCCAGCCGGTTCGACCCAGGCGGCAAGGGGATAAACGTCTCGCGGGTGGTGCGGGAGCTGGGAGGCGAGAGCATCGCTATGGGGTTCGCGCCGGGCGGCCTCGGTCGCTATATCGAGCAAACGCTGAAGGCTCAGGGGATCGAGTGCGACTTCGTTCATACCAAGGGAGAGGCTCGTACCAACATCACCATCATTGACGAATCGCGTCACATGCACACGATTCTCAGCGATCCTGGCCCGCAGACGGATGACCGCTTCGCGGAGCAGCTGCTGTCCAAGCTGCGGAAACGGTTGCGCGCCGACGACTGGCTGGTGGTGGCGGGCAGCATTCCACCCCCGCTTTCTCCCGATATCTACGCCGAGATAATTACCCTGGCGCGTGAGAACTGGGTGCATACGGTGCTGGACGCTGACGGCCCGGCGCTGGTCGTTGGAGTTGCCGCCAGGCCGGAGATGGTTAAGGGTAACCGTCGCGAGTTGGAGCGCTTGCTGGGCTGTCGCCTGAGCGACGAGAAGTCCACGCTGGAGGCCGCAGGGGTCCTCCGGGGGATGGATATCCGGATGGCTGTTGTGACCCGCGGTCGCGAGGGCGCCGTGGCGGTGTGCGATGAGGGATCCTTCCGCAGCGTCGCCCCTCGCGTGCGGGCGGTGAGCGCCGTCGGATCGGGTGACGGTTTTCTGGCTGGGATAGTGCTCTCTCTCAGCCGCGGCGACGATATGGAGGATGCGCTCCGGTTGGGCGTCGCGGCCGGCACCGCCTGCGTTCTCACGCCGGGGACGGAGCTGTGCCGTCGCCGCGAAGTAGATATCCTTCAGCCGCGCGTCAAGGTGCAGCGCATAGAGTCGCAGCCGGCTCTGGCGCAGGGGTCCTGAGCGTGGCGCCGCCACGGCCGGCGCTGGTAGTCTTTCTCGGCGGCCTGGGCGATAGCCCGGTCGAGGGTATGGTGGCGGGCGCCCGCACGGCCGCTACCCTGGACAGCATTCAGGTCGCGCTCAGCGGCGGACGCTACGAAGGAGTCGTCCTCGTCACCGATGGCCTGGCGGAGCTGCCAGAGCTGCCCGCCGGCGTGACAGTGGACGTGGATAGCGGGCCTTTCCACTTCGGCTCTCGCCTGGCGGAGGTCGTTCGGAGGCATGACCTGGAGCGCGTCGTCTACTTAGGTGGAGGCAGCCTGCCCCTTCTGGGCGTCGACGGGTTCGGCGAGGTCGCCGAGGCGCTGTCAGAGGGCGAAGTCGTCGTCACCAACAACCACTTCTCGTCTGACCTGGTGGCGTTTCCCGCCGGGGCGCTGGCGCGAATAGAGCCGCCGGATAGCGATAACCGCCTGGCCCGTGCCCTCAGTGAGGAGGCGGGCCTCCCCGTCCGCGCTCTCCCCCGCACCGTTGCCACCCAGATGGACATTGATGGGCCCGCGGACCTGGCGGTTCTTGCCTTGACAGGGGAGGGCGGCCCCCGCCTTCGGGAGTACCTGACGGCGTTGGAGCTTGACCTCGATCGCTACGGGCGGGTTCTCCCCCTGCTCACGGACCGCTCGGCCCAGATCACGGTCGCCGGGCGGGTAGGGAGCCACGCCTGGCGGTACCTGGAGGGGGAGACCGCCTGCCGTGTGCGCCTGTTCGCCGAGGAGCGAGGGATGGAGGCCGACGGCCGTGCTGCGGCAGGGAAAGCCCGCTCGCTTTTGGGCTTCTTCCTGGAGGAGGTGGGTCCCCAGCGTACCTTCGGCGCTCTGGCCGAGCTGGGCGATGCCGCTATCATCGATACTCGCGTCCTCCTCGCCCATCTCCGGCTCGAAACCACCCGCTCCGATCGCTTCCTTTCGGACCTGGGCCGCTGGCAGGAGGTTCGCGAGCCGCTCTTGCGCGACTTCACGCGCGCCGCAGCGGAGACGTCGATACCGGTGCTGTTAGGGGGTCACTCCCTGGTCTGCGGCGGCCTCATGGCTCTGAACGAGTTCGCCTGGCGCCAGCGGGAGCGGGGGTGCGATTGACGGCCCGTTATCAGCGGCGCTAAACTGGATTCGGTACAGATAGGAGCGAATCGACTTCAACGTCCCGTATTCTCGAACCGGAAGTGAGGCAGCGGCGATCCCGTACGGCGGGGAGCGCTGCCTCACATCATTTTCGGCGCGATCGCCGGCAGGTCAGGGGTGATGGTATGGGCGCACTAGAGCAGACCGATCCTGAGATAGTAAAACTCATTCGCCAGGAGCAACGCTACCAGGTGGAGACGTTGCGCCTTATCCCGTCTGAGAACTACACTTCGGCGGCGGTGATGGAGGCCCAGGGCTCTGTGCTCACCAACAAGTACTCGGAAGGGTACCCAGGCAAGCGCTACTACGAGGGTCAACGCTACATCGATAAACTGGAGACGGTGGTGCAGGAGCGGGCCAAGGCGCTGTTCCACATGGAGCACGCTAACGTGCAGCCTTACTCCGGCTCTCCGGCCAACATGGCCGTCTATTACGCCCTTCTGGAGCCCGGCGACGCCATCATGGGTATGGCCTTGCCTCATGGCGGACATCTCACCCATGGATGGAACGTCAGCTTCTCCGCCCGTTTCTACCGCGCGGTGCAGTACAGCGTGGACCCTAAGACCCATCTCATCGACTACGATCAACTGCGGGAGCTGGCACGCAGCGAAAGGCCTAAGATCATCGTCGCCGGCGCCACCGCTTACCCCCGTCAGTTCGACTTCCAGGCCTTCGGCGATATCGCCCGTGAGGTGGGCGCCTACTTCATGGCCGACATCGCCCACATCGCCGGTCTCGTCGTCGCCGGCGCTCACCCGGACCCAGCCCCGCATGCCGATGTCATCACGACGACGACTCACAAGACCTTGCGCGGCCCCCGCGGCGCCATGATCCTCTGCCGTGCAGAACTCGCTGATCGCATCGATCGCGCCGTCTTCCCGGCCCTCCAGGGCGGACCCCATAATCACACCACCGCCGCCATAGGTGTGGCCCTGGCAGAGGCGGCGACCCCCGCCTTCCGCGATTACGGTCAGCAGGTGGTGCGCAACGCCAAAGCTCTGGCTGCGGAGCTGCTGGAGCGGGGTTTCACCCTTGTTAGCGGTGGCACTGACACCCACCTGATCTTGATAGACCTGACGAATAAAGAGGTCATCGCTAAGAAAGCCGCGCGGGCGTTGGACCGGGCGGGCATCGTCTGTAACTACAACACTGTCCCCTACGATCCACGCAAACCTTTCAGCCCCAGCGGTATTCGCATCGGCACGCCCTCTGTGACGTCGCGCGGCATGGGTGAGGAGGAGATGCGCCGGATCGGCGCGCTGTTCTCTGCCGCGTTGGATAACGTGGAGGATGAAGAGGCGCTGCAGCGCATCGCGGTTGAGGTGCGGGAGATGGCGGAGGCGTTTCCTGCCCCCGGCATTACAGACCGAATGGCCGTCGGGGCCTGAACCAGCGCCGGCGCTTGCTTGTTGGCGTCTATGCTGCATGTTATAATCCCGTTTGCCTGTGGGAGGTTGCCCGCGAAGGCGGAGCGCCCCGTGTTTGTTCCTAGACATCTGGAGGTTTCTTGCGCGATTACGAACTAGTGATGATAGTGAGCCCGGAGGTGGAGGACGATGCTGTTTCGTCCACAGTGGAGCGGGTGCAGCAGTTCATCACTGAGCAGGGTGGTCAGGTCAAGGAGGTAACTCCCTGGGGCCGCCGTAGGCTGGCCTACGCCATTGACAAGCACCGGGAGGGCAGCTACGTGGTGGCGCAACTCAGCCTTGACCCTCAACGCCTGCAAGCTCTTGAGAATAATCTGAAATTAGCGGATGACGTCATTAGGCACCTGGTGGTGAAACTGGAAGAGTAGTAGGTCCCGAAAGGAGGGGGAGATGGCCGGCCTGAACAAAGTGATGATAATTGGGAACCTGGGAGCGGATCCTGAGATGCGCTACACTGCGGACGGCAACGCCCTCACCAGCTTTCGGGTAGCTGCCAGCCGCAACTACAGCACTCCGGATGGTGAGCGGCGTGAGGAGACGGAATGGTTCTCGGTGGTCGCCTGGCGTAAGCTGGCGGAGCAGTGCAGCCAGTTTCTGCAGAAGGGCCGCCGGGTGTACGTAGAGGGCCGCCTGCGGACGCGCTCTTGGGATACCCCTGAGGGCCAGAAACGCTATCGCACAGAGGTGGTCGCGGACAAGGTGCTGTTTCTGGACAGCCGGGGCGGCGCGCCGCTGCCGGAGGAGCAAGGTGAGGGCGAACCGGCCGTATCCGCGCCCGCAGAAGCCGAAGAGATACCGTTCGAGTAAGGAAGCATGGAAACAGATAAAGAGCAAGAGACGGAGCAGGAACAGCCTGTCGCTGAGCAGGCGGAGGCAGCCGAACCCGCTGCTGCAGTTGCACCCGCACCCGCTGCTGCAGTTGCACCCGCACCCGCTGGCGCACCCGCACCCGCTGTCGCACCCGCACCAGCACCAGCGCCAGCTGGAGGGCGTCCTGCTCCCCGGCAACGGGATATGGAGAACCAGGACCGGCCGCGGCACCGCGGCCGGGGACGCCGGCGTCCCTGCGTCATGTGCGTGGAAAAGATGACGTTTATAGACTATAAGGACTTCAACTTTCTGAGGCGCTTCGTCTCAGACCGCGGGCGCATAGATACGCGGCGCAAGACGGGGACCTGCGCCAAGCACCAGCGGGCACTGGCGCAGGCGATCAAACGGGCGCGTCATCTGGCGCTGCTCCCTTACACGGCGGAACACGTCCGTATGGGGGTGACTTCGTTCCGGTAGCGTCGGCCCATGCCCCACATCGGGGCGACGCTGGATCCCGATATGTTTCCCCTGCCTAGTCAGCGGAAGGATACGGCGCGTGCCTAAGAAGCGCCGCCAGGCGAAGATACCCACGCCCGCCTGGGACCGCCCCAGAGGCGCCATTGGCAGCCGCGTTCTAGGACGCGGCTTTCAATTCTACGGTGCCGTTGTCATCAGCATGCTTATCGGCTTAGCACTGGCTATTGTCGGCTATGCATTTCTTGCCGATTATCTGGAGACCCAGGGTCGCCCCGGATCTACCGCTTTACAGATCGATGACACCCGTTACCGGCTGGACCACTTCACAAACCGCCTGAAGATGTATGTAGACCAGAACGGTGGACCGGGGGTTGTCGATCAGATCACCGCTTTGTCCCAGGTCCCCGCCCTCCTGATCCAGGAGGAGATAGTGCGCCGCTTCGCGGGCGAGTTCGACATTACCGCCAGCGAAGAGGAGATACTGCAGGAGATCGCCATCCGCTTGGGCATCGCCGCCGACGACGAAACCTTCGATGTCGTTTTCCAGCAGGAGCTGGCCCGCAACGGCCTCTCCGAGTTGGAATTTCACGATATGATTGCGGCCTTGGTTCTCCAGAACAAGCTGCTGGAGATGTTTGAGGCTGAGCTCCCCCCATCGGCGGAGTCCGTACGCTACCGCCAGATTCTGGTCAGCACGGATGAGATGGCAGAGGAGATTAGGGACAAGATAGAAGCGGGCGAGGATTTTTCTGCCCTGGCTGCCGAGAACTCCCTAGATGTGGAGACTAGGGACAGCGGCGGCGAAGTGGGCTGGTTGCCGAGAGGCGTGTTGGACGCCTCTACGGAGGAGTTGGTGTTTGCACTGGAGCCCAACGAGATCACGACGATTCCCCTTCCACAGGGCGTGGTCGTCATAGAGATGCAGGAGAAGGCTGAAGACCGCGAAGTTGAGGAAATCCAGAGAGCCCCGCTGGCCAACGGCGCCTTGGCGGACTGGGTCCAGGAGAAGAGGGAGACCCTGGACATCGTGATCAGCGTTGTCCCGGGGGCAGACAACTACGATCAAAAGAAGGCTGAGTGGGCCGTCGACCGCGCCTACACCCAACAAACGGTCCCGGTTACAGGAGGTCAAGGGGGCTAGCGGTGGTGGTGCGGTGGCCGCACAGGTAAACATCGTGCTGCTGGGGCTGGGAGTCGTTGGCGGTGGCGTCGCCGGCGCTCTCAGTGAGAGAGCTGACACCTACTCCCAGCGCGTCGGCGCCACCCTCGTGCTGCGACGTGTCCTCGTACGTGACCTGGACAAGGAGCGCGCAGTCAAGCTTGACCCCGACCTCCTTACGGACGATGCGGAGGAGGCCGTATCCGGCGATGTGGACATCGTCGTAGAGTTGCTGGGCGGTGAGCACCCTGCTTACGACCTCATTAAGGATGCCCTCTCCCGCGGCCGCTATGTGGTAACCGCCAACAAAGAGGTGATGGCCAAGCACGGGCCGGAGCTGCTAAGCCTGGCGGCCGAGAAAGGGGTGGATATCCTCTACGAGGCCAGCGTCGGTGGCGGCATCCCCATCATCTCTCCCCTCAAGCGCGACCTTTCCGCTAACGAGATATCCAGCGTCCGCGCCATTATCAACGGCACCACCAACTACATCCTCACTCGCATGAGCAGGGATGGTCTGGACTTCGCCACTGCCCTGGCCCAGGCGCAGGAGTTGGGCTATGCCGAGGCTGACCCGACCAACGACATCGATGGGCATGACGCTGCCTACAAGCTGGCGATCCTCGCCAGCCTGGCCTTTCACACCCGCATCGACCCTGACGACATTCGTCGCGAGGGGATCGGCAGCCTGGCGCCCCGTGATTTCCGCTACGCCCGTGAGCTTGGCTACGCCATAAAGCTGCTGGCCGTCGCCCGCCGGCAGGGCTCATCCCTGCAGGTGCGGGTTCACCCAACCCTGGTACCGGAGGAGGAGCTGCTGGCCAAGGTGGACGGCGCTCTCAACGCCGTGCAGGTCGAGGGCGATCTCAGCGGGCGGGTACTCTTCCAGGGCGCTGGAGCGGGCTCTCTACCCACCACTTCCGCCGTCATGGCGGACGTTCTGGACGCCGCCCGCGCTATAGTCCAGGGTGGCCGTCCTTTTCCCTGGCGCTACACCGCCGATGTGGCTATAAAGCCCCAGGCAGAGCTGGTAACCCGTTACTACATTCGCCTGGAGGTGGTCGATAGGCCCGGCGTCCTCGCCGTTATCGCTCGCGTCTTCGGTGACCACGAGGTAAGCATCGCCTCGGTCATCCAGAAGGAGACGGACGAGGCGGCCCAGACCGCGGAGCTGGTGATCATGACGCACCCTGCCCGTGAGGAGGCGGTGCAGGCGACCGCTGTGCAGGTCCGTGCCCTGCCTGAAGTGGTCAGCATCGGTAATCTGCTGAGGGTGGATGACTAGCATGCGCGTGGAGAAGAAGGAGGCTTCCACAGAGAGCCGTCTCCAGTGGCTGGATGAGGAGCTCCGCCAGGCGAAGGCTGCCCTGCACAAAGTTGAGCATGAGCTGAAGCAGGCGCTGGACCAGATATGGAATCTGGACAACGGTCTGCACAAGCTTGAGGAGAGCGTCGGCGGTTCCGGCGGGGTTGAGGCGCTTACCGGCGTTCAAGAGGGGATGCGTGAGCTCCGCAGCCAGGTTGACCGGCTCCAGGATCGTCACAATGAGCTGTCCGGCCGCGCCGAGGAGCTGGGCCGTCAGCAGCAGTCTGAGCTTGAGCGCGAGCGCCAGGAGCGGGTCGCTCTCCTGACGAAGGCGGAGGCCGCCGCGCAATCTGTGGGCCAGTTCGAGAGCCGCATCCAGCGTCTGGAGGAGTCTCTGCGTCATATAGAGGAGGCGGTTGCGGAGCTTCGCCTTTCCGAAAATGCCCAGGTCCATGAGGTTGAGGAGCTCGCTAGCCGGGGCGCCTGCAACCTGGAAACCGCCCTGCGCCTGGAGCACCGGATGGACGCTCTCGCCACTGACGTCGAAGCTCTCCATAAGCGCGACGGGGAGCTGGAGGAGAGGGTGAGCCTGTACGAGGAGAAGGTTCATCGCGAGGAGGAGCGGGTCGCAAAGTTCGAGCGAGAGCTGAGTCTGTCACGGGAGATTAAAGAGCAGCTGGACCGCGCCCGCTTCGAGCGGCAGCAGATGATCGAGCATCTGGGCAAGATGGAGTCTTCCACCACGGAGCTGTCTGAGCGCACCGCCGAGTTCATCCAGGGCCTGGCCCGTGTCGATAAGCGCACTCAGAGGCAGGCTGATCGCCTCACGGAGCTGGCGGAGGAGGCGCGACAGCAGCGTGAGACGGTGTTCGAGCAGCTCAAGCGGCTGGTCCTCACCATGGAGAGGCAGCGGCGCCGCCAGCTGGAGGCGCTGACCCAGGAGATTAAGGAGTTGACCACGGGTGGCTTCAAGGCCGAGCAATAGCGCCCGCGAGGGTATCCTCCACCGCTATCGGGATCGCCTTCCCGTCACCGATGCGACACCGATGTTTTGCCTTGGGGAAGGCGAGACGCCCCTGGTGCTCTCGCGTCGGCTGGCCGAGCGCGTAGGCTGTGAGCGGCTGTACTTCAAGCTGGAGATGTGCAACCCTACGGGCTCTTTCAAGGACCGCGGTATGGTCGTCGCTGTCGCCAAGGCGGTTGAGGAGGGGGCGCGGGCGGTGCTCTGTGCCTCTACCGGCAACACCAGCGCTTCCGCTGCCGCCTACGCCGCCCACTGCGGCCTGGACGCCTTTGTGCTGGTACCCCGCGGCAATATCGCACGCGGTAAGCTGGCTCAGGCGGTCGCACACGGCGCCCGTGTCCTCGCCATTAAGGGGAACTTTGATGCCGCCCTGGAGATCGCGCGCGAGATCAGCGACCGCCACCCCATGGCGATGGTCAACTCCATCAACCCCAACCGCATCCAGGGACAGAAGACCGCCGCCTTCGAGATCGTGGACGCTCTGGGTGACGCTCCAGACCTGCTGTTCATCCCGGTGGGCAACGCGGGGAACATCACCGCCTACTGGCGCGGGTTCGTGGAGTACTATCAGGCGGAGATCGCCGCCCGGAAGCCGCGGATGATGGGCTGGCAGGCCGCCGGCGCCGCACCCATAGTCCGGGGTGAGCCCGTGGAGAACCCGGAGACCGTAGCCTCCGCCATCCGCATCGGTAACCCGGCCAGCTGGAAGGGCGCCCTCGCCGCCAGCGACGAGTCCGGCGGCGCCATCGATGCCGTGACCGACGATGAGATCATGGCCGCTTACCATCTGCTCGCCCAGGAAGAGGGCATCTTCGCTGAGCCCGCGTCGGCGGCCTGCGTGGCCGGCCTGCTGAAGACGGGGCCGCGGCTGGACCTGGCCGAGAAGACGGTGGTCTGTGTAATCACCGGTCACGGCCTGAAGGACCCGGAGACCGCTCTGGCCGCCCAGGCCGAGATGATCGAGGTTCCGGCCGAGCTGGACGCGGTGGAGCGGGCGATGGCCCTCACGTAGGGGCGAGGCGTAGCCGCAGGCGGCCGCCCGAGCGCCTTTATTACCGGCGCTTTCTCCCCGCCGCCGCTTGCTGTTAGAATTGTACGCACCCCGCCGGCTACCAAACCGCCGGACCAGTGGTGACGTAAGGGTTCAATGGAGTGAGAGCGACTATCGAGACGGTAGATCA